>JAAYVT010000380.1 GCA_012517025.1 Phyllobacteriaceae bacterium
AAGGCGCTCGAGAAGGCCGGCTGGACCGCCGCCGATCTCGATCTGGTCGAGGCCAACGAGGCCTTCGCCGCTCAGGCGATCTCGGTCAACAAGGAGCTCGGCTGGGACACCTCGAAGGTCAACGTGAACGGCGGCGCCATCGCCATCGGTCACCCGATCGGCGCTTCCGGCGCCCGCGTCCTCGTCACCCTGCTCTACGAGATGCAGAAGCGGGACGCCAAGAAGGGCCTCGCCACCCTGTGCATCGGCGGCGGCATGGGCATCGCCCTCTGCGTCGAGCGCTGAACGAGCCGATCCCGGCGCGATCGGGCGTGGCGCGAGACGCGCCCGATCGACGCTTTCCCCGAGCGACGCCCGTCGCCCGGTGAGATCCCCTGAGGACATCCCAGTTCCACGACCTCGACGAGCCGGAGGACGCCCGTCCGAGGTCGTGGCCGCATTCAAGGAGGAAACCATGAGCAGAGTTGCACTCGTCACCGGCGGCACCCGCGGCATCGGCGGCGCGATTTCCAAGGCCCTGCACGCCGCCGGCTACAAGGTGGCGGCGACCTACGGCGGCAACGTCGAGGCGGCGAAGAAGTTTCACGAAGAGACCGGCATCGCCACCTTCCAGTGGGACGTCGGCGACTACGACGCCTGCGTGGCGGGCGCCGCCAAGGTCGAGGCCGAGCTCGGCCCGGTCGAGATCCTGGTCGCCAACGCCGGCATCACCCGTGACGGCCTGTTCCACAAGATGTCGAAGGAACAGTGGAGCCAGGTCATCCGCATCAACCTCGACGGCCTGTTCAACATCACCCGGCCGCTGATCGAGGGCATGCGCGCCCGCAACTTCGGCCGCATCATCGTCATCTCGTCGATCAACGGCCGCAAGGGCCAGTTCGGCCAGGTGAACTACTCCGCCGCCAAGGCCGGCGACATCGGCTTCGTCAATGCGCTCGCCCAGGAGAGCGCCACCAAGGGCATCACCGTCAACGCCATCACCCCCGGCTACATCGGCACCGAGATGGTCGCCGCGATCCCGGAGGACGTGCTCAAGGCGAAGATCCTGCCGCACATCCCGGTCGGCCGTCTCGGCCAGCCCGAGGAGATCGCGCGCACGGTGCTGTTCCTCGCCTCCGACGACGCCGCCTTCATCACCGGCTCGACCCTTGCCGTGAACGGCGGCCAGTACATGTTCTGATCGTCCGCGATCGCCGAACGACGGAGGGGAGCCCCGCGGCTCCCCTCTTTTCATTTCGCGCCGTCTCGGGTGAGATGCCCGCGTCGCGAGGAGCCCGCCGATGTCGTCGCCCGCCGAAATCCTGCCCCACGTCGCCCGCGGCCCCGTCGGCCGCCCGCCGATCGTCTTCCTGCACGGCTTCGCCGGCGACCACGAGACCTGGATCGGCCAGATGATCGGGCTCGAGACCCGCCGCCGGGTGATCGCCTTCGACCTGCCCGGCCACGGTGCCGCGCTCGACTGGCCGCAGATCGGCCACGCCGGCGTCTCCGCCCAGGCGGTGATCGCCTCGCTCGACGGCCTCGGCGTCGATCGTTTCCACCTCGTCGGCCATTCGATGGGCGGCGCCACCGCCACCATCGTCGCCTTCAAGCTCGCCGAGGCACGGCGGCTGGCCAGTCTCACCCTGGTCGCCCCCGGCGGTTTCGGCCCGGAGATCAATCACCGCCTGCTGCGACGCTTCGCCGCCGCGACCGACGAGCACGAGATCCATTCGCTGCTCGAGCAGTTCTTCGGCTTCGAAAAACCGGTGCCCCTCGCCGCCGCCCGCCACATCGCCGCGACTCGCCGCGATCCCCGCGTGCCCGAGACGTTGTCGGCGATCGCCGAGGCCATCCTCGACGGCGAGCGCCAGAAGAGCTTCGATCTCGCCCGTCTCGCCGACCTGCCGCATCCGATCCGGCTGATCTGGGGCGATCAGGACCGCGTCCTGCCGCTGCGCCAGGCGCACGCGGTGCCCGGCGTCGTCGCCGTCCACGTCTTCGCCGGCGTCGGCCACATGCCGCACCTCGAGGTCGCCCGCGACGTCACCCGCCTGGTCGGCGAGAGCGCCGCCTTCGATTGAGGCGGCCGGCCGTGACGACGACCGGTTTGGCGGCCGTCCGTGTCCGTGTTAACCTCGTCGCACATCGCAAGACCGTCGCGACGGGGAGCGCGAGGACGATGATCTGGTTCTGGACCGCGGCCGGCGTGGTGACCGGCTGGCTGTCGTCGCACCGCGATTCGCGAGGCCTGCTGCTGTTGGCGGTCTCGGGATTGGCGCTGCTCGCCCTCACCGCCGCCCACCGCTTCGACCCCGACGCCCTGCTCTCGGTCGCGATCTATTGGATCGCCGTGCAAGGCTCGTGGTTTCTCTCCCATCTCGTCTCGGAACGCCGCGCCGCCGCCCGGGCGGAGGCGACGCGACGCCCGCTGCGCTGATCGCCGTCACGGCGCCGGGTTGGGAAAGCGCAGGTGGATCGCGTCGATCTTCGCCGCGATTTCCGGGGTCAGGGTGAAGTCGAAGGCGGCGAGATCCTCGTCGAGTTGCGCCATCGTGGTGGCGCCGATGATGGTGGCGGTGACGAACGGCCGCGCCGTCACGAAGGCCAGCGCCAGGGTCGCCGGGCTCACACCGATCTCACGCGCCAACTCGACGTAGGCGGCGATCGCCGCCTCCGCGTTGACCTTCTCGTAGCGCTGACCGCGATCGAACAGGGTGGTGCGCGCGCCGGCCGGCCGCGCCCCGTTCAGATACTTGCCGGTGAGATAGCCCTGACCGAGCGGCGAATAGGCGAGGAGCCCGATGCCCTCGCGCGCCGTCACCTCGGCGAGACCGGTCTCGTAGGTGCGATTGATCAGGTTGTAGGCGTTCTGAATCGTCACCGGTCCTTCGACCCCGGCGATCTCGGCCGCCCTGAGCCAGCGCATCGTCCCCCACGGGCTCTCGTTGGACAGACCGATGTGACGGATCCGCCCGGCCTCGACGTGGCGGGTGAGCGCCTCCAGCGTCACCTCGATCGCGATCTCGTCGTCACGGATCGGCGGGTTGCTCCAGATCGCCGCGATCGACCCGAAGGCCGGCACGATCCGGTCCGGCCAATGCACCTGATAGAGGTCGATGTGGTCGGTCTGCAGCCGCTTCAAGCTCTTGAACACCGCCTCGTCGACCTGCGCCGCGGTCAACCGGCAGCGCGAGCCGTCGTCGCGGAACCACGTCGCGTCGGAGCGCCCGCACACCTTGGAGGCCAGGATCACCCGGTCGCGGTTGCCGCGCGCCTTCATCCAGGTACCGATGATTTCTTCCGTCCGCCCCTGCGTCTCCGGACGCGGCGGGATGGCGTAGAGCTCGGCGGTGTCGATGAAGTCGATGCCGGCGGCGAGCGCGCGGTCGAGCTGGGCGTGGCCCTCGGCTTCGGTGTTCTGTTCGCCGAAGGTCATGGTGCCGAGGCAGACGGCGGAAACGGTGAGATCGGTACGTCCGAGACGATGGCGTCGCATGGAACCTCTGGGGGGATCGGGTCAGGCCGGCAGGCGCGCGAGAAGCTCGCGCACCTTCGGCAGGATGGAGCGGACGATCACCTTCACGCCTTCGGCGTTGGGGTGCAGCCCGTCCGGCAGGGTGAGTTCGGGGTGGAACGCCACCCCGTCGAGGAAGAACGGGTACAAGAGCGCGCCGTGTTTCGCCGCGATCTCGGCGAAGATCGGATCGAAGGCGGCGACGTAGGCTTCGCCGAGATTGCGCGGCGCCATCATGCCGGCGACTAGCACCTTCTGCCCACGCGCGCTCGCCCGCCCGACGATCTCGTCGAGGTTCTTCCGGGCCTCCCCCGGCGGCAGGCCGCGCAAGGCGTCGTTGGCGCCGAGCTCGACGATCACCGCCTCGGCGTCGGCCGGCACCGACCAGTCGAATCGCGCCAGCCCCATGTCGGTGGTGTCGCCGGAGACGCCGGCGTCGATCACCTCGACGTCGCGCCCCTCCGCCGTCAGCGCCTCTTCGAGCCGCGCCGCGAAACCCTCGCCGTGCGGCAGGCCGTAACCGGCGGTCAGGCTGTCGCCGAAGGCGACGAGCCGCACCCGTCGGCCGGCGGCGCGCGCCGAGACCCGCGCCAGCGGCGCGAGAGCGAGAGCGAGGGCGAGACGACGGGTGGGGCGGGGCGGCATGACGGGCTCGTGAAATGTCGAGGGATTGGATCATCCTTCTCTCTTCCCCATATGACGATTCCGAGGCACGAAGAAACCCTCCCCCTCCCCGCCGCCTCCCGGAGCCGCCCTTGTCCGCGCCCGCCCTCTTCCTCGACGACGTCCACCTGCGGCTCGGCCGCGCCGCCGCCGCAGTCGACGTGCTGCGCGGCCTCACCCTGCGGGTCGAGACCGGCGAGACCGTCGGATTGGTCGGCGCTTCCGGCTCCGGCAAATCGACCGCGCTGATGGTCGCCTGCGGCCTCGAGCGCGCCGATCGCGGCACCGTCGCCGTCGCCGGCACCGACCTCACGGCCCTCGACACCGACGCCTCGGCGCTGTTTCGCGGCCGCACCGTCGGCATCGTCTTCCAGGCCTTCCATCTCGTCGGCGACATGACGGCGATCGAGAACGTCGCCACTCCGCTCGAGCTGCGCGGCGCCCGCGACGCCTTCGATCGCGCCCACGCCGAGCTGGCGGCGGTCGGCCTCGCCGATCGGCTTCATCACTATCCCTCGCAGCTCTCCGGCGGCGAGCAACAGCGCGTCGCCATCGCCCGCGCCCTGGTCGGCCGCCCGCCGATCGTCGTCGCCGACGAACCGACCGGCAACCTCGACGAGACGACCGGCGCCGACGTCGCCGATCTGCTGTTCGCCCGCGTCCGCGAACTCGGCGCGACCCTGCTGCTGGTCACCCACGACCCCGATCTCGCGGCGCGCTGCGACCGCGTCGTCCACGTCCGCGCCGGTCGCGTCGTCGAGGCCGAGGCATGAGCGACGCCGCCCGCCTCCTCGCCGCCCTACGCCTGGGCGGCCGTGAACTGCGCGGCACGCTGCGCCGATCGATGCGCGGCTTCGCCGTCTTCGTCGCCTGTCTGGCGCTCGGCGTCGCCGCCATCGCTGGCGTCGGTGCCCTCGGCCGCGCCTTCCAGGCGACCATGGCCGCGCAGGGCGACGCCATCCTCGGCGGCGACCTCGCCTTCTCGCTCAACCACACGGCGCTCGCCCCGGCGCAGATCGACTTCCTCGCCGCTCGCGGCCGAGTGTCGGAGATCGCCACTCTGCGCGCCATGGCGCGCACCCCCGACGGCGAGCGCACCGCCCTGGTGGAGACCAAGGCGGTCGATCCCGCCTATCCGCTGATCGGTCGCCTCACCCTCGCCGACGGCACCGACGCCCGCTCGCTGCTCGCCGCCGCGCCGTCCGGCGCCCCCGCCCCGGCGCTCGCCGAGGAGGCGTTGCTCGTCCGCCTCGACGTCGCCGTCGGCGACGAGATCCTGCTCGGCACCACCCGTCTCAGGATCGCCGGGGTGATCGGCGACGAACCCGATCGCCTCGCCTCCGGCATCGGCTTCGGCCCCCGCCTGATGATCTCCCGCGACACCCTC
>JAAYVT010000032.1 GCA_012517025.1 Phyllobacteriaceae bacterium
ACCGTGCATCGACGGCCACCGCGCTCGCGCGCGCCGGCCGCCGCGCCCTCACGGCGCCGTCGAGGCCTCGACCGCCGGGGCTGTGGCGCGACCAGCGATCGTGTCGCGCACGTGGCGGCACACCGCCACCCAGTCGTCGTAGGCGATGTCCCAGGCACCGGTCTCGGAGCGGCCGGACCGGCCGATGACGCCGACGAACAGGTGCGGCTCGACCTCGACCGCGGTCCCCGACGCGATCGGGTCCTCGGCTCCGGAGCTCGGCCGGACGTGCAACAGGTCGACCGGGCCGAGCACGCGCAGGGCGCCGTGCAGCATGGTCAGGTTGTCGTGATCGAGGCCGGGGGAATAGAACACCAGGACCTTGCGCCCCTCGGCGGCGTCGGCGAGGAAGCGGTCGCGGAGAAACGCGACGCGCTTGCGGAACTTGTCGGCGAGCACCTCGGCATCGACCTGCCCCTCGAAGGCGAAGGTGTGCATGACGAGGCCCCAGCGCCGATCGCGCATCAGGAACTCGCCGTTGAACTGCCGGACGAGCTCCGTCGTCTCGCGCTCGCCCATCGCCTCGAAACGGTGCGCCACCGCCGACATCAGCCCGCCGAACTCGACCGCGTTGAAGCGCAGCAGGCTCAGCGGCTCGGCGCCGAAGCGGCGCTGAACGAGGCCGAATTCGCAGTCCGAGCCGATGCTCTCGAAACCCATCAGGAGGTCGCGCGACGTCTCGTCGTCCACCACCTCGATCTGGGCCGGCATGTCGAGCTCGGCGACGCCGCTCTCGGCCCCCCGTTCCAATCGGGCGAAGTCGAGCTCCTGGAGCGCCCGACCGTAGTGTTCCCAGCCGACCGGGTCGTTCGGGAAGCGGCGATGGAAGTCGCGCCACTGCGCCACCGCCTCGTCCCAGCGTTCCTCCGCGCCGGCGAGCAGGGGCCGCAGCGCCGCCAGACCGCTGGACTCGGGAAAGCGCGGCAGCCAGACCTCGAGATGCCGGTCGAGCTCGGTGAAACGGCCGGCGAACATCAGCGCCTGACCGTACATGACGTGCCAGACCTCGGGCGTGTCGCGGCGCTCGATGATGCGCTCCCACAGCTCGATGCACTCGACCCATTCGGCCTTCTTCTGGGCCTGCCGGGCGGCGGCGGCGATGATCCGAACCGATCCGGGGAAGGTCGCCAGAGCCGATTCGATCAGCTTTTCGGTGCGCTCCGGGGTGTCGCGCTCGAGCGCGCACTCGATCATGCCGCGGATGCCCTCGACCCGTCGCGGCCACGCCTTGCGCACCGCGTTCCAGAGATCGTAGGCGGCGGAGAAGTCGCCACGCATCTGAGCCTCCTCTGCGACGGCCTTGGAGGCCAGGAAACGCCGACGCCGGTCGAGAGACGGCGGCACCAGGCGCCCGAGCTTGTCGACGACGCCGCGCGCCATCGCGCCGGTCGTTCGGGAAAACGAGGATTCCTGCGTCTCGAGCGCGTCGTCGGACGTCGTTCGATCCGGATCGTCTTCCCCGCCGCCGTCGGTCGTCGAGCTCATTTCACATCGGTCTCCGGTTCGCACACGTCCCCCGGAAACCCGCCCGGCGAACGCCGGTCGGACTGCTCCACGCCGGGGACGCGGGCCTTCGAACTGCCGTCGGTCCTAGCCGAAGAACCTCGGTCTTTCAACGTTTCCGCGTCGGCGCGGGCGATCCGACCGACGGTCGAACCCGGCCTCACGGACCCTCCCCGGCGGCGCACGATCCGGTCGCGCTCGCGCCGGAGGCAGGGCCGAAGAGCCGCGACCACCGCGATCGTCACCGCGACTTGCGCAACACGCAGATGTGCTCTCCATGCGACGGATTCGCCACGATGGAGACCAGCGTCGCGGGGATCTCGAACTCGACGATCGCCCGCTCCACGAAGTCCTTCAGCGCATCGCCGGTCCAGACGTGGAAATGGATGCTGTAGTTCATCGCGTCGAGCCGCGCGACCTCGGCCTCGCGCTGCGCCGGATCGCCGATCTTCATCACCGATCCGACGTATTCCCGGAAGTGATCGAGCCGCGACCAGCTCGGCCCCTCGCGATGATCGCGCACCAGGTGCTCGTAGGTGGTGACCGGGCGATCGCGATCGAAGGTGTAGTGCTTGTCGGGCACGGCGAGATAGAGCGTCCCACCCCGCCGCAACACGGCGACGTGCCGCCGGATCGTCCCGATCGGATCCTCGGTGTGTTCGAGGAAATGATTCGCGATGATGAAGTCCTGGCTGTCGTCGGCGAACGAGCCGAGCTTCTCGCCGTCGTCGACGACGTCCGGATCGACGAGGTCGAGGTCGCGCAGTTCGGGGTACTGAAGGCGCAGGTCGGCCTCGCTGAGGCGATCGACGAACGACACCTTCGCCCACGGCGGCACCCACAACGGCTTGTGCAGCGCACCAATCTCGATGCCGCGACCGCGCAGGTACCGCAGAGCCGTCCGCTCGCGAAGATTCTCGAGCCGGCCGGTCCAAAGTTCGACGGTGTCGCGAAACGTCTTAAAGTTCATGTGTCGCTACCGAATCCTCGAGAGCCTTCTTGGTGAACTGATATAGTTCGAGATCCAGTTCGAGAAAATAGTCGCAGACCCGAGAGTCGATCAACGCGTCGGCCAACGACCTCACCTTGGGAATGTCGATGATGGCGTCTTCGGGGATCGGAGCGCCGATCAATTCGCCGACGGCTTCGATGAAATGGCCGGCCTCGGAGCGGACGCCCACCACCTTCGCTTCTGCGAGACGGCTGAGCGCCATGGCGAGATTCGCCCGCCGCGCCGGCTCGTTCGGATCGTTCGCCGTCAACTGACGGGTGAGGGGATTGGCCAGACGCATCGCCACCTCGGTCGGAATGCGACGCAACGCCTTGACCAGGGCCTGATCGTCGGCGAAGTCCAGGGTCGAGGCGAAGGCGGAGACCTCCTCCAGCGAACGCGCTTCGCGTTCGTCGAGGAAGTTGGTGCCGATCTCGTGTGCCTTCTGCAGCGCGAGCAGTCGTTCGACCAGTTCCTCGCGCGGATCGCGCAGCAGCATGACCGTCTCGAAGCCGCATTCGGCGATGTGATGATAGCTGTTGATGTTCAATCGCGCCGAGATGTAGACCGACCTCTGCCAGATGTTGAACAGCTGAACCGTGCCGGCACGCCCCATCCGTTCCGCGCTGTGATAGTACATCTGGAATTTTCGGCTGATGTATTCGTCGAGCCGGCGAAGCGGCAGCATCGAGGTCTCGAGACGCAAGATCTTGAGCAGTGCCATGTCGGGCGGCGGACGGCGATAGACGCAGATGCCGCTGTTGGCGTCGTAGAGCTCGAGCTTCGCCAAATTGGGCAGGTTGGGGACGATCTCCGGGGTCAGTTCGAAATCGACGAACCCGGTCTCGTGCGCGCCGGCGTCGAGCACACCCTGATTGAACTTGTTCATCGGGACGATCAGTTCGCCGTCGGGCGTCACCACGCGCAGCAGCGGCGCTTCGGTCGGGGTGTAGGGAATGAGGGTTCCCGCCACCAGATCTCCGGTATCCAAATGTACGTTGAAGATCATTTTCCTTCGCTCGCCTCGCGACGGACCCCGATGTTCGGCGCCGCGGAAAAACTCCGCGAACGGCGACCGGACGGTCGTCGATGATCGGATCGAGCCCCCGGACGGGCCCGATCGAAACGACGTCTAAGGCTCTGCTGTGCCGGAAATGTGATGTCGTCCTCCTCGCGCCGAGATCGTCGACGGGCCAGCCCTCGCCCGAGGACCCCGCCCGAACCGACGCATGGTACAGCAAGCGAGCCCGCGGTGCGATCGTCGCGCGCCGGCGTGGCGACGTCGGCTCGCGGCGTGGCCGAAGCGCCACGCCCCCGGCAGCCGGCGGCGCGACGCGAAAAGGGGAGCGACGGCGACGCCGGCGCTCCCCTTTCGCAACCGCGGACGCGACCGGCGTCAGCCGAAGACGCGACCGAGCGCGCCGTCGATCGCGGCGACGATGCGGTCGATGTCGTCGGCCGTCGAGATCAGCGCCGGCGACAGGCACAGCGTGTTGTTCAGCCCCGGCAGCGTCCGGTTGGTGGCGCCGATGATCACGCCCTGGCCCATGCAGTCGGCGACCACCGCCTGCACCTGCTTCTCCGGCGTCGGTTCCTTGGTCTTGCGGTCGACGACCAGTTCGGCGCCGCAGAACAGACCCTTGCCGCGCACGTCGCCGATCACCGCGTGCTTCTCGGCGAGGCCGGCGAGGCCGGCCATCAGCCGATCGCCCATCACGCGCGTGTTCTCGAGCAGGTTCTCCTCCTCGATGATGCGCATGTTCTCGAGCGCCGCCGCCGGGCCGGCGACGCAGCCGCCGAAGGTGGAGATGTCGCGGAAATGCGACATCGGATCGGTCGGATCGTCCTTGAACAGGTCGAACACCGCCTCGGTGGTGGTGGTGCAGGAGATCGCCGCGTAGCCGGAAGCGACGCCCTTGGCCATCGTCACGAAGTCGGGCTTCACGCCGTAGTGCTGGTGGCCGAACCACGTGCCGGTGCGGCCGACGCCGCAGACCACTTCGTCGATGTGCAGCAGCACCTCGTGGCGACGGCAGATGTCGACGACCTTCTCCCAGTACCCCTTCGGAGGCACGATGACGCCGCCGCCGGCGGTGATCGGCTCGAGACAGATCGCGCCGACCGAATCCGTGCCCTCGCGCAGGATCACCTGCTCGATCGCGTCGGCGGCCATCTCGCCGTAGTTCTCCACTTCGCCCCACTGGCTGCGGTACTCGAGGCAATGCGGCACCTCGACGAAGCCGGCCGGATAGGGGCCGTACTCGTCGCGGCGCTGGGCCTGACCGGCGGCGGCGAGCGCGCCGATGGTGGTGCCGTGATAGTCGCGATCGCGGTAGAGGATCTTCCACTTGCGGCCACCGTGGTGACGGTGCGAGATCTGCCGCACCATCTTGAACACCTTCTCGTTCGCCTCCGAGCCGGAGTTCGAATAGTAGACGCGGGTCATGCCCGGCATCTTCTCGATCAGCTTCTCGGCGAAGGTCGCGCCGGCGATGGTGCCGGAGGCGGCGGCGAAATAGTTGAGCTTGACCAGCTGGTCGCGCACCGCGTTGGCGATGCTCTCGCGGCCGTAGCCGACGTTGACCGTCCAGACGCCGCCGGAGACCGCGTCGAGGTACTCGCGGCCGGCGGCATCCCACAGCCGCATGCCCTTGCCTTCGACGAAGATGCGCGGGTCGGTGGTCTCGAACGCCTTGTGCTGGACGAGATGGTGCCAGACGTGGGCACGATCGGCCTCCACGACGTGGGCGAGGTCGTTCGGCCGGGTGACTTCGTTCATGGTGTTCTCCTCGATGGCGGTGGCGCAGCCTCGCGCGGAGGGCGGCCGGAAAGAAGGGGGACGGGCGAGGGTCAGACCGGCGTCCGGCGGTGGACCTGGAGCGGCCCCCACGACTGGCTGACCGGCATGATCTCCACGCTGTTGATGTTGACGTGAGGCGGCAGCGACACCACCCAGCGCACCGTCTCGGCGATGTCCTCGGGCTGCAGCGGATCGGCGCCGCGATAGAGCGCGTCGTAGGCGGCCTGATCGCCGCCGGTGCGCACCAGCGTGAACTCGCTCTCCGCCAGACCCGGCTCGATCGACGTCACCCGCACGCCGTGGCGCGACAGATCCGAGCGCAGGCTGAGCGAGAACTGTCGTACGAATGACTTGGTGGCGCCGTAGACGTTGCTTCCCGGATAGGGCCAAGTGGCGGCGATCGAGGCGAGATTGATCACCATACCCCGCGTCGCGATCAACCGATCGAGCAACAGCCGCGTAACCGTGACGAGGCCGGTGACGTTGGTGTCGATCATCTGCTTCCACTGCGCCAGATCGCAGTCCTGCGCCGGCCCGGTGCCGAGCGCCAGGCCGGCGTTGTTGACGAGCACCGAGACGTCGGCGAACGGCTCCGGCAGCGAGGCGAGAGCGGCCTTCGTCGCCGCCTCGTCGCGCACGTCGAAGACCAGCGGATGGATCCGGTCGGGGCCGCCGAGCGCCTCGACCAGAGCCTCGAGACGGTCGCGACGGCGGCCGGTGGCGACGACACGCCACCCTTCCGCCACCAGGCGTCGGGTGATCGCGTCGCCGAAGCCGGAGGTCGCGCCGGTGACGATTGCGGTATGGGACATCGGTCGACCTTTCGTCGTCGCTTCGAAAGAGGGGGAAGGCGGGGCGTCCCGATCCGTCGGATCGAATCCCGCCCGATCGACACGAGACCATCTCTCGCGCCGCGACGCCAGCGCCGGAACGAAGATCTGCCCGCCGGTGAGCGACCGGCGACGATCCGCCTCGCGCCCACCGCCGCGGGCGGCGGCGGACGATCGTCCACGGGTCCTCGTTCCACCTCCGATGCCTCGAACCCACAACGGATCGCCAAGGTGACGAAGTCGAAGGTCAAAATCGCCGTCGCGGGGGCCGGCTACGTCGGCCTGTCGCTGTCGTTGCTGCTCTCCCGGGCGGCGGAGGTGGTGCTCCTCGACATCGATCGCGAGCGGTTGGCGAAGATCGCCGCCGGCGTGTCGCCGTTGCAGGACAAGGAGATCGAGGCGGTGCTCGCCGATCCGGCGCGCCGGCCGACCACCACCGCCGACCCCGCCGTCGCCTACGACGGCGCCGATTTCGTCGTCGTCGCGACGCCGACGAACTACGCTCCCGACCTCAACTACTTCGACACTTCCACCGTCGAGTCGGTCATCCGCGACGTGACGGCGTGGGCGCCGGAGGCGACGATCGTGATCAAGTCGACGATTCCCGTCGGCTTCACCGAGCGGATGCGGCGCGAGCACGCGACGACCAACATCCTGTTCTCGCCGGAGTTCCTGCG
>JAAYVT010000381.1 GCA_012517025.1 Phyllobacteriaceae bacterium
CGCCGATCGTCCACGTCCTCGACATCGCCCATCCGACCGAGGACGCCGACGTCCATCGTCCCTATCTCGCCGCCTGGGCGTCGCCGTGGACCGGGTCGCTGGCGGTGCGTCGCGTCTTTGACGGCGAAACCACCCCGGCGACGACCACCGTCGATCGCCCGGCGGTGATCGGCGTCACCACCACCGATCTCGCCCCCGGCCCGGTCTGGGTGTGGGATCGAACCACCCGCCTCGACGTCCGCCTGCACGGGGGGACGCTCGCCGCCGCCTCCGAGCGGTTGGTGCTCGAGGGCGCCAATCGCGCGGCGATCCGTGCGGCGAGCGGCACCTGGGAGATCGTCCAGTTCGCCGGCGCCGAGCTGGTCGCCGCCTCGACCTGGCGCCTCTCCGACTTCCTGCGACGGCAGGGCGGATCGGACGACGCCGGCGCCGTGACCATTCCCGCCGGCGCCCCCTTCGTGTTGCTCGACGATCGCTTGGTCGTCCTGCCGATCGGCCGCGACGACGTCGGGCGCGAGATGTCCTTCCTCGTCGGCCCCGCCGCCGACCCGTGGACCGATCCCTCCTGGGTGTCGGTGGTCGCCACGCCGGGCGCGCGGGGGCTGATCCCCTGGAGCCCCGCCCACCCCGCCGCGACGATCGATCCGGCCGGCGGCGACGTCGTCTTCTCCTGGATCCGTCGCTCGCGGGTCGCCGGTGCCGATTCCTGGACCCTGCTCGAGGTGCCCCTCGGCGCCGCCGAGGAACGGTGGCGGCTCGCCGTCGCGGTCGACGGCGTCTCGGTTCTGAGCGTCGAGACCACGGTCGCGACCTGGACCTGGCCGCGCGCCGCCCGCGACGCCGCCCTCGGCCCCGATCCGATCGCGGTGACGCTCTCGGTCACTCAGATCGACCCGGATTGGGGCGACGGGGTCACCCGCACCGCCGTCCTCCGGGTCTGAACCGACTTTCCGTCCGCCCGTTCCCTTCGAACGCGTCGGCGCCGCGCGTCGACGAGGGAGATCGCTCATGTCCACCACGCCGCGCCTCGCCCTGCCGATCATGGAGGCGAGCCAAGCGCAGAAACACGTCACCCACAACGAGGCGCTGGTTCGTCTCGACGCCGCGGTGCAGCTCTCCGTCGCCGATCGCGATCTCGCCACCCCGCCTTCCATGCCGGCGACCGGCAGTCGCTATCTCGTCGCCGCCGGCGCGACCGGTGCCTGGGCCGGCGGCGAGGGCACCGTCGCCTGCGAACGCGACGGCGCCTGGGATCTGGCGACGCCGCGTGCCGGTTGGTTCTGCTGGGTGGAGGACGAGAACACGCTGCTCGTCCACGACGGAACCGCCTGGGTCGACTTCGCCACTCGCGCCGACATCGTCCGGACGGCGGACGTCGGCGCCGGCCTGCCCCTGGTCGGCGTCAACACCGCCGCCGACACCACCAACCGCCTCGCCGTGAAGTCGAACGCCGTGCTGCTCTCGCACGACGACGTCACCCCCGGCACCGGCGACCTGCGGGTGACGCTCAACAAGGCGGCGACGGCGCGGGACGCCGGCTTCGTCTTCCAGGACGGATGGTCGACCCGCGCCCTCTTCGGGCTTCTCGCCTCCGACGATTTCGCGCTCAAGGTGTCGGCCGACGGGTCTAGCTTCGTCACCGCGTTGGCCGTCGCGCGGGCCACCGGCGCCCTGACGCTCGCCGTCGATCTGCCCGTCTCCGAGGGTGGTACCGGTGCCTCGACCGCGTCGGCCGCGCGCGCCAACCTCGGCGTCGATTCGATCCTCGCCAACCATTTCGCCAAGGCCGACCCCGCCTCGGTGGCCTTCGTCTGCCCGACCGTCCAGACGCTGTCGATCAAGGCCGGCACCGAGGTGTTCGTCGCCGGCACCGTCCGACGCTTCCTCGTCGACACGGCCGTGACGCTGCCGACGCTCGTCGCCGGCACCGACTACGCGATCTACGTCTGCTCCGACGGCGCGCTGGTCGCCTCCGCCAATTTCTCCGCCCCGTCCGGTTGGACCACGGCGACCAGCCGCAAGGTCGGCGGGTTCCATTACGCGGCCGGGTCCAACGCCTCGGCCCACGCCGGTGGCGACACCACTCCGCAGATCAATCCCTGGAGCCTGTGGGACCTGAAATGGCGGCCGTCCTGCCCCGACCCGCGCGGCATGGCGCTGGTCGCCGGCCGGTTCTGGGCGGACATCTATCTGACCGGCATCGACGTCGCCGCCAACGGCTCCAGCCGCTACGGCGTGACCGTCGCCGACGGGTCGAGCCCGCCGAAGATCCCGTCGATGTTCGGCGGCGACGGATCGACGACCTACTCGACCTTCACGTGGTTCGAGGCGCGGGAACTCCTCTCCTCGGTCGGCAAGGATCTCCTCGACTACGGCGAGTTCGCCGCCGCCGCCTACGGCGTCACCGAGACGGCGGCGCGGGGGAACGACGCCGTCACCACCGGCTACGGCACGACCAACACGGGGACGACCAACGCCGACGCCCTGTTCACCTCCAAGTGGGGGATCGTCCAGGCGACCGGGTGCATGTGGACGTGGGGGCGCGATCTCACCTACAGGCTGATCGTTCCGGCGTCGCCGGCCGATGCGACGGCGCTCGCCACCAGCATCGACACCTACACGTATCGAGCGACGACGGGGGGACGTGGGTCGGTCTACGTCCAAGGAAGTTCCGACGGCTCTTCGGCTTTGATCTTCGGCGGTTCGTGGGCGAACGGCTCGGCTTGCGGATCGCGTGCGTCCGGATGGAGCACCACGTTGTCCGGATCCGGCAACGCCACCGGAGCGCGCGGCCGCGCCGATCATGTGTACGGGATCTGAGGAGACCACGATGATCATCGTCAACACGCGCGCCGACCTCGACGCCCTCGCCGGCACGCCGGCTCATCTCGAAGCCCTGCGCATCCTGGCGGGAACCCGGACCGCCACCGTCGACGTCTCGGTCTATCCGGACGGCTACGGCGAACCCGGATACGCCGGCCCGGAGATCGCCCCGACTTGGCGCGAGGTCGAGGACCTCGGCAGCCTGACGCGCCTCGGCTTCACCGAGGA
>JAAYVT010000382.1 GCA_012517025.1 Phyllobacteriaceae bacterium
AGGTTGCGGCCGCTGTGATAGAGCGCCGGATCGTGCGGCGCCCCGGAGGCGCCGTGGCCGCGATTGTCGAACGCGACCACCCGCCGACCGTCCTTCACCAGGAGATCGACCCAGCCGGTGCCGACCCAGTTGACCCGGGCGTTGGAGCCGAACCCGTGCACCAGCACGATCGGCTCGCCGCCGCGCGGCCCCTCGTCGAGATAGGCGATCTCGACGCCGTCGGAAACGAATCGCCGCATCGGCGTCTGCCCGCGCAGGGCGGAGGTGGAGAGCGTGCTGATCTTCATGGGCGGGAAGGCTAACCGTCGGCGCGGCCCCGGAAAAGGCCTTCTCGCGCATGTCCGGCGAGCGCGCGTCTCAGCCTCTTTTCCCACTACCCACGCGGGGCGGCCGTCGCTATGGTGCCGCCTTCGCTAGCAGAGCACGAGGAACACCCGATGGCCGACGCTGCCGTTCCCCATTTCGCCAACGATGGCGGCATCGACAAGATCCGCATCGGCGCGCGCGAATTCATGTGCATCGGCGCCCGTCCGCCTTTCGATCACCACCACGTCTACCTCGACATGGGTGGCGACGAGGAGAAGCTCTGCCCCTGGTGCGGCACGCTCTACGTCCACGACGCGAGCCTGAAGGCGACCGAATCGGTCCCCGCCGAGGCCGCTTGGCATCCCGCCCCGGCCGCCGCCGCCGAGTGATCGTCGCGCCGGCGGTCGCCGCCGGCCCGCCCGCCGACGCGGACGTCTCGCGCCACTCGCGTGATCCGTTCGTCTCGGCCATCGATCGGTCGTGACCATGTCGCGCCATTCGCTCATCATTGCCGGAGGTGGCATCGGCGGTCTCACCGCCGCGTTGGCGCTCGCCCGCGACGGCCATCGCGTCACCGTGCTCGAGCAGGCCGCCGAGCTCGCCGAGGTCGGCGCCGGCATCCAGATCTCGCCCAACGCCTCGCGCGTGCTGATCGGTCTCGGTCTGCGCGAGGCCTTGGAACGCGTCGCGGTGACGCCGACCGACATCCGCATCTTCTCGGTGCGTGCCGGCGGCGAGGTCGCCCGCACCCCGCTCGGCGACTTGCCGCTCGATCGCTACGGCGCCCCGTTCTGGGTGATCCACCGCGCCGATCTGCTCGGCGCCCTGGCGGTCGCCGCACGCACCGACCCGCGCATCGAGCTGGTGCTCGACGCCCGCGTCCGCGACGTCGCCGCCGAGCCCGGCGGCATCCACGTCCAGGCGACCGTCGCCGGCCGCTCCCGCGTCTTCGTCGCCGACGGGCTGATCGGCGCCGACGGCGTACGCTCGCGCGTCCGCGTCCGCGTCCGCGGCGGCCCGCCCGCCCGCTACACCGGCCGCACCGCCTATCGCGCCACCCTGCCGATCGAGGCGGTGCCGGAGGAGGTGCGTCGCTCGACCTGCCTGTGGTTCTCCACCCGCGCCCACGTCGTCCACTACCCGATCCGGGCGGGGCGCGAATGGAACGTCGTCGCCATCGCCGAGGACGCTTGGCACGACGAGAGCTGGTCGGTGCCGGCCGACCGCGCCGAGGTCGCCCGCGTCTTCGGCCTCGACAAGGCGCGGTGGCCGGACCTCGCGCGCGAGCTCCTCTCCCTGCCCGATCACTGGACGAAATGGGCGCTGTGCGGCTTCGACTGCGATTTCGACTGGTCGTCCGGCGCGGTGACGCTGCTCGGCGACGCCGCCCACGCCACCCTCCCCTTCGCCGCCCAGGGCGGCGGCATGGCGATCGAGGACGCCGAGGTGCTGGCCCGCACCCTGATCGGCGCCCCCAATCTTCCCGCCGCCTTCCTCGCCTACGAGAGCCTGCGCAAACCGCGCACCCGCGCGGTGGTCGAGCAGGCGGTGAAGAACGGCCGCATCTATCACATGCCGGACGGCCTCGCCTTCTTCCGCGACCTGACGCTGCGGCTCGGCGCCGGTTCCCATCTCACCGACCGGCTGGATTGGATCTACCGCTGGAAGGCCGTCTGAGGGACGCGGTCGCGGTGGGCATTTCGCCCGCCCGCCTTGAGGGACGGTCCGCTTTGGACTATCGGTGCGGAACGTCCCGCCGCGGAGATCCGGAGGAGAGCCCGCGCCCATGAGCGACATCGACACCCCCGCGGTCGGCGGCGGCGAACGCGTCGTCACCGCCGCCATGCTGGTGATCGGCGACGAGATTCTCTCCGGCCGCACCAAAGACAGGAACATCGGCTTCGTCGCCGACCGCCTCACCGAGATCGGCGTCGACCTCAAGGAGGTCCGCGTCGTCCCCGACGAGCAGGACCGCATCGTCGAGGCGGTCCGGGCGCTGTCGGCCAGTTGGGATCTGGTCTTCACCTCCGGCGGCATCGGCCCGACCCACGACGACATCACCGCCGACGCGGTCGCCGCCGCCTTCGGGGTCGGCATCGACATCGACCCGCGCGCCGAGGCGATCCTGCGCCGCCGCCTGGAAGGCCGCGCCGAGGTCAACGAGGCCCGCCTGCGCATGGCCCGCATCCCCTTCGGCGCCGATCTGATCGAGCCGGAGAACGGCATGCCCGGGGTCCGCATCGGCAACGTCCACGTCATGGCGGGGGTGCCAGCGGTGTTCGAGGCGATGCTGAAGGTGGTGCTGCCGACCCTCGATCACGGCCGACCGATGCTCTCCGAGACCATCGACGCCGGCATGGGCGAGGGCCTGATCGCCACCCCGCTCGGCGCCGTGCAGAAGGCCCATCCGAAGACGGTGATCGGCTCCTACCCCTATGAGCGCGACGGTCGCTACGCCACCAATCTGGTGGTCCGCGCCCGCGATCCCGGCGTGCTCGCCGCCGCCGTCGCCGAAGTTCGAGCCATGCTCGACGAAGTCCGCAACGCCCGAGCCGCGAGGTGACCATGGCCGGCCCGCAGCAGAAGATCTTTCCCGTGTCCTGGGACCAGTTCCACCGCGACGCCCGCGCCCTGACCTGGCGTCTGTCCGGCCAGGGGCCGTGGACGGCGATCGTCGCCATCACCCGCGGCGGCCTGGTTCCCGCCGCCATCGTCGCCCGCGAGCTGGAGATCCGCACGATCGAGACGATCTGCGTCGCCTCCTATCACGACTACACCACTCAAGGGGAACTGAGAGTGATGAAGACGGTGGCCGACGACGTGATCGAACGCGCCGGCGGCGACGGCAAGGGCATCCTGATCATCGACGACCTCGTCGACACCGGCAAGACCGCCCGAGTGGTGCGCGAGATGCTGCCGCAGGCCCATTTCGCCACCGTCTACGCCAAACCGCAGGGTCGACCGATGGTCGACACCTTCATCACGGAAGTGTCGCAGGACACCTGGATCTATTTCCCCTGGGACATGGGGCTGAGCTTCCAGCCGCCCATCCGCGACGGCGCCGTCTGAGCGCCGACGTCCCTCCCGTCACAGAAAGGCGACCCGACGTGAACGATCGCACGAGCGACAACGACAACACCGATTTCGAGAGCTGGGACGACGAGCAGGAGGCCCATTCCGAAGCGATTCGCGATCTGGTGCTCGACTATCTCGACGAACACGACGTCGACGAAGGCACCGCCGTCTTCGGCTTGGTGGAGATCGCGCTGTCGATCGCCATGTCCGGCTACGTGATGTCGACCGACAAGCCGTCGGCCGGCGGCCTGCAGATGGAACTCGACCGGCTGTCCAAGGACATCGGCGATCTCGTCCGCGAGGCCAAGCGCGGCGCCAAGCAGTTCGTCGAAGAGACGATCGCGGCTCTGGAAGAAAACGGCGGTCCGGAAGGCGGCAACGCCTGATCCGACGTCACTCGACCCGGCGGGGCGAGCGCGCGGCGCTCGTCTCCGGCGGTTCGCGCGAATCGAAGATCGGCTCGCTCCGGCGGCCGAGGCTCTCGGTCGCTCGTCGGCGCGACGGGGAGATCCCCGCGCGTCGTCCGCCCTCCCGATCCGGGAAGGCACGCGCCTTCAGAAGCGCAGACCGCCGACGCGATCGAGGGCGGTGAAGCCGCCCGAAGCGGCCGTCGTCGACATCGGCGACGAGAGGTCGAACGAGCGCCCGACGCTTCCGCCCTGCAGGGCGAGAAACAGCGCGGTGGCCAGACCGGCGGCGAGAATCAACTTGTTCATGGGACCCCTTCCCCTGACGACGATCGCGGGATCCACCCCGAATCTCCGCGGCGCCGAACGACGAGAAGCTCGTCCCCGATCGCGGTCGGGCCTCGGCGAGACCGTGGCGAAACCAGGGCGATTGCGGACCGATGTGGTGACGGGGCACCGATGAGCGGGAGCGCGGCGCACTGCGCCCTTGATCCGCCGAGCCCGGATCGCTACCGGTAGACCGCACGCGGACGTGGCGAAACCGGTAGACGCACGAGACTTAAAATCTTGCGCCGCAAGGCGTGCGGGTTCGACCCCCGCCGTCCGCACCATTCGCCGGTTCGGCGCCTCGAACCGACTTCGACGATCGCCCGTCGCCGAAAGTCGTCGCCCCGCCGCCGGCGGGAGGGCCTCCGCCCCTGCTCCTCGAGGCCGGTGCCCCGTCCCCTCTCGGCGAGGGTCAATCCACCAGCACCGCGCCGTCGCAACGCACGCCCGTGACCCAGACGTCCGCCACCCCGACGCCGACGCCGAGCATCCGCAACGCGTTCGCCAAGAGCGCGTCGACGGGCGCCACCGCCTGCGCCAGAACGTTGGTCACGCCGGCGATCCAACTGCCCGAGACGACCGGGATCCCGTTCACGTAGAGCCGGAGATCGGTGGTCGCCGAGGTCAGCAGCGAGGCGAGATAGTCCACCGTCGACGTCGACTTGGGCTGTCGATCGGCGATGTCGGCGGCGGAGAACTGCAGATTGTCGGCATGGAGGTTGGAGATCGACGCATGCGCCAACCCGCCGATCTTCCCGACGAGCAGAATCGTCGCCAATTCCGCCGGCGGCGGCGACGGCTTGGTGGTGAAGTCGATCATGTCGGCCTCGGAGACGTCGGCGAGCCACAGATCGACCACCCCGGGAATGGCCGAAACGGTCGCCGCCTTCGGCTCGCAGGTGGTCTGAGCGAGGCTCGCGCTGCCCGCCGCCACTTCGAGGTAGATCGGAATCTTCAACTGCAGCAACGGCGGGAGCCCGGCCGTGACGACGAGGAGGAGGCGGATCTGAGCGGTGTGCACGTGGATGCCGCTCGTGCCGATGGACACCCACGGCGATCCGACCGGGCGTTCCCCGACGGTCATCGCCAACTTCGCCGCCACCAGCCCCCCGAGGTCGGCGGCGATGTCGGCCTGGACGTAATGGCGAGCGTTCGCGATCTGCAGGCAGGCCGTCACCATGTCGAGAGCGTTCACGCCGGCGCCGATCAGCGCCTGCCCGTCGACGTTCGAACCGCCGTAGGGACCGAAGTCGAACAGCCGCCCGAGATCGACCGTCGCCGAGGACGTCGCCGCCAAGTTCGCGAGCTTGACGATGGCGTTGCTGGTGGTGGTGGAGGCCCCCGCGGTGGTCCGCGAGGCGTCCGCCGCCGCGTAGAGCACGTCGGTGAGACGCACCTGGGTGGACGTGAGCGAATCGTAGGTGATCGTGTCGACGCCGATGCGGGTGGCGAGCGCCTTCGAGAAGGTGAAGAGGTCGATCTGCGTCGACGCCAGGCCGTTGTAGTCGAGCAGCGTCAGCTCGACCTTTCCGCCCAACAGCCCGCCGAGCACGGCGTTGACCACCCCGCCCTTCAATTGGGCGAGCCGGCTGCCGATCTCGATCGCCGCGAAGCGCGTGTTGACGGCGGTGGCCCGCGCCGCGAGCGTGACGCCCGCCGGGGTCGTCGTCGTGGTGGTCTTCGTCGTCGGCTCCGCCGTGGTGGTGGCGGTTCCGCGCTGCACCGCGGTGACGATGCGCCCCAGGATGAACGGCGTGTCGGACGCCAGTTCGACGCGCACGGCGTTCGGCACCGTCGGCGGGGTCGCGAACCGCCGGTCGGCCGGAAGGCTCGGGTCGGCGGTGTAGGTGCCGATCGTGACCGCCGAGACGATGCTCGCCGGGAGCCCGTTGGCGGTCACCGATCGCGCCGCCACGCGTTCGGCGACGGCCTGGTTCTCGGCGGTCGAAAGAGCGCCCGACAGGCTCTCCGCCGCCGCAAGCGCCGCCATGTCCGCCTGCCCTTGGAGAACTTGGCGGTGGTAGCGGAAACTGCCGACGTCGACGGCCAACGCCGCCGCCGCGACGAAGATCAGCAGCGTGACGACGGCCAGCATCGACAGGCCGCCGTGCCGATCGTCGACGAATCGAGGTCGGCGGACCGGATCGCGCGACGGGTTCATTCAATATCCTCCGCGCTGCATCACCACGACGCGGTGGACGTACGGGTCGGGCAACGGCAGCACGCCGGCGAACGAATAGGCGACCGCCCCCGACATGTCGTACCCGACGTCGACCGTGTAGCTGCGGGTCGCCGCGTCGGTCGTCGACACGGTCACCTTGAGCTTCGTCGCATCGATCAGGGAGAGCGAGCCGGCGGTCTTCTGGACGTATTGATCGACCAGCCGACTGCGCTCCTCGTCCGACAACCCGGCGACGGCGTAGCGCGCCGAAGACGAAGCCAGTCCCTCGAGTTGGTGCAGGATCCCGAAGATCGTCCCGTAGACGACCGAGGCGAAGATCAGAACGATGAACAACGGTCCGAGGAAGGCGAACTCGACGGCGACCGCCCCGGCGGCATCCAGTCGTCGCTCCGGCGCCGCGGCGTCCAGCCGACGCCCCCACCGCCCGAATACGCCGCGACGCGGCGTATTCCGTGTCGAGCGGTCCTCCTCGCGGGCCACAACCCAAGATTTACGACGCGGTTGCCGTTGCGTTTCTCGACGCGCTCGCGGCCGACGCGGCGTAATTTCGCTGGTACTTCGCGCCTCGTTGGATGCAACCCCATCCAAAGGGTTCTCGTAGAATTTTGCCATCGCTTCATCGATTCTCTTTTTTGCCGTAGACGAGTCGAAAGCAACGAAGAGAATATTTCGATATGCAATACTCGACTGCTTCAATCATGAAGTATCAGAAATGACTGAATTGAGCGATTTGTATCGAATTGCTGAAACATGACGATTTCATTTCTTTTGTTTCATGCAGACACACAAACCGTAACAATTCGTTTCGTGGCGCGAAGCGACGACGAACATGAGTATTTTCAACTAGGGTGCGGATCGGAAGTTCGGCCGCGTCGACGCACCTTCGGCCGGCGGCACGGCGCCGAGCATTCGGCTCGGGCCGCTCGCAGGTTCGGTTCGGTCGGGAGGTCGGATCGACGGCTCGAAGTCGAGCATCGCCGACCGATGACGCCGGGCCGGGTCGCCCCCGCCTCGGAGGCGAGGAAACCGACCGGACCGTCGAGTGTCGGACGTCAGGCGAGCGCCTTGCGCACTTCCGGCAACACGTCGACGGCGAGCCGTTCGATCGTCTCGGCCACCATGGCGAAGGGCTGTCCGCCGATGTCGATCTGCGCGGTGAAGCGCTCGTGGCCGAACAAGGCATGGCCGTAGAGGATCTTGTCGACGATCTCCGCCGGCGAGCCGACGAACAGCGCCCCCTCCGGCCGGGACAACCGAGCGAATTCCGCCTCGCCGATGGTCGGACCGGCGTCGCGCTGCGGCAGGTTGTGGCGGAAATAATCGGCGTAGTGCGGCAGGAACGCCGCGCGTATCGCCGCCCCGTCGCGCCCGACCGCGCAATGCGCCGACAGCGCCACCCGTCCGGGGCCGTGGCCGGCGGCTTCCGAGGTCTGGCGATAGAGGTCGATGAACGGCTTGAAGCGCAACGGCTCGACGCCGATGTCGGCGAGATTGAGCGGCAGACCGAGCCGCCCGGCCCGGACCGCGCTCGCCGGAGTGCCGCCGGCGGCGATCCACACCGGCAGGTCGCCGATCGGACGCGGCGCGATCTCGCGGTCGGCGAGCGCCGGCCGATGCCGGCCGCGCCACGACACCCGCTCCTCGGCGACGATCTTCAGGAGCAATTCGAGCTTCTCCTCGAACAACTCCTCGTAGTCCTCGAGCGCCAGACCGAACAGCGGGAAGGATTCGACGAAGGCCCCCCGCCCGGCCATGATTTCGGCTCGCCCGCCCGACAGGAGGTCGACGGTAGAGAAGGCCTCGAACACCCGAACCGGATCGTCGGAAGAGAGGATCGTGACCGCCGAGGACAGCCGGATCGACCGCGTCACCGCCGCGATCGCCCCGAGCACCACCGCCGGCGCCGAGATCGCGTAGTCGGCGCGGTGATGCTCGCCGACCCCGAACACCGCCAGCCCCGCCTCGTCGGCGAGCTTCGCCGCCGCCACCACCTCGTCGAGGCGCCTGCGCGCCGCTTCCGGGCCACGACGTCCCGGCGCGAGATCGCCGAAGGTGTAGAGTCCGATTTCCACGTCAATCCTCCTCGCCGGCCACCAACCGCTGCAGGAAGCCGAATCCGACCATCGCCGCCTCCGGCCCGATGCCGTGGCCACCGTCGGGAATGCGCGCGAAGTCGGCGATCGCGCCGGCCGCCTCGAGCGCGTGCCGCGCCGCGATCGCCTCGCCGACCGGGATCATCGGGTCGGCGTCGCCGTGCACCAGCAGCACCGGGCGCCGATCGATCGTCGCCTTCGGCGGTCGGCCGAGCCGACCGGAATAGCCGAGCACCCCGGCGAAGTGACGGCCGCGCCCGAGCGCGTCGAGCGCCATGATCGTCCCCTGGCTGAAGCCGATCAACGCCGTGTGCGTCTCCGAGGTTCCCGCCAACCGCATCTCGCCGTCGACCACCGCGTCGAACGCCGCCGCCGCCTCTTCCACTCGTCCCGGCCGGTTTTCGTCGGTGACGCCGGCGACCGAGAACCACTGCCGCCCGACCGCCGCCAGATCGAAGGGAAACGGCGCGTCCGGCGCGGCGACCGCCAGCCCGGTGCGGCCGGCCCATTCACCGGCGAGCGGCACCAGATCGGCGCCGGAGGAACCGACGCCGTGCAGGAAGATCAGGAGGTCGACGCGAACCGGAACTCGGGGCGGAAGATGGAGGTGCATGGGCTGTCCTTCGCTCTGAAATCGTTTGTAGCGGTCCGCCCCGTGCCTGCCGATCCCCGATCGGCGCCACGCTGCGTTCGAAGATATGAAACGACGACGCCGGCGGGCGTCGTCCCGTCACCCGAGCAGGCTCACCAGAACCGGCACCAGAATCGCCGTCACGATCGCGTTGAGCCCCATCGCCAGCCCCGCGAACACGCCGGCGATCGGGTGCACCATGAAGGCGCGCGCCGTCCCCAGACCGTGCGAGGCGAGCCCGACGGCGAACCCGCGCGCCGCCCAGTCGCGAATGCCGAGCCGGTTCATCAACGGCGTCACCACGATCGCCCCGACGATGCCGGTGGTGATCACCAGCGCCGCCGTCAGCGCCGGCAGACCGCCGAGATTGTCCGAGATCGCCATCGCGACCGGCGCCGTCACCGACTTCGGCGCCAGCGACACCACCACCCGGTGCGGCGCGGCGAACGCCCGAGCGATGGCGATCGCCGAGACGATCGCCGTCGCCGACCCGACCACCAGCGCCACCGCCATCGGCAGAAGCTCGCGCCGCACCACGCCCCGATTGCGCCACAGCGGCACCCCGAGCGCCACCGTCGCCGGCCCGAGCAGGAAATGGACGAACTGCGCGCCGTCGAAATAGACGCGATAGGGCGTGCCGGAGAGCTTCAGCAGCGCGCCGATCAACACGATCGCGATCAGCACCGGATTGACCGCCGGATGCCGCCCCGCCAGCACCGCGAGGTGATCGGCGAGGAGCCAGGCGAGCACCGTCACCGTCAGCCAGAACAGCGGCGTCGCCGCCAGATAGACCCAGAGCGCCGAGGTGGTCACGATTCCACCTCCTCGTCGCCGCGCCCGGTCAGGCGCTTGACCAACCGGAAGGTCGCCGCGGTGACGACCATGGTGATCACCGTCGAGGCCACCAGCGTGACGACGATCGCCGTCCCCTCCGCCGCGATCAGATCGAGATATTGCACCACCCCGACGCCGGCCGGCACGAACAGCACCGCGAGCGAGCCGAGCAACCCGTCCGCCGCCCGCCCGAGCGGGGCCTCGGCGCGCAACGGATCCGGCCCGCCGGCGAACGACCACGCCGCCAGCCCCGCCACCAGCAGCGCCATGCCGAGCACCGGCCCGGGTACCGGCAGGCCGAGCGCGTGCGCGACGATCTCGCCGACGAGCTGCAGCCCGAGAAGGATGGCGAATCCCGGAATCATCCTGCGTCCTCTCTTCGCCGCGACGCGAAACGATCGCGGTTCGCAGTGCACCACCGGCCAGCGTGCCCGATGCCGTCGACGCGGTCGAGTCCTCCCCCTCGCCGACGAGCCATGCCCGAAACATCCCCGCGCGGTCGAATTCCGCGCGCCTCCGACGACGGTCCCCCGATCCGCTCCATATTGCAATGCGGGATGATACCGAATTCGACGGGCGCGTCGACGCGGTTCCTCACCCACTTGGCAAGACCGCCGGCGAAGAGCGATGATCCCGCACTTCCGGGAGGCCGCCATGTATCTGACCCTCGTCCGCTTCCGTCTCGACCGACCGATCAGCCTCGAGGACGCGACGCGCCGGTTCGCGCTCTCCGCGCCCAAGTACCTCGGCGTTCAGGGCCTGATCCGCAAACACTACGTCTGCTCCGACGACGGCCTCACCGTCGGCGGCGTCTATCTGTGGAAGAGCCGCGACGACGCCGAAGCCTGTTACGCCGGCGAATGGCGCGACCGCGTCCGCGTCCTCTACGGCGTCGAGCCGGAGATCTCCTGGTTCGACAGCCCGATCGGCGTCGACAACCTGCTCGGCGAACTGATCTGACCGTCCCGCGAGGTGATGCCGTGTCCGACGAACTCTTTTCCCTGGTTTCGGCGGAACTCTCCGCCGACGTCACCCGCCTCGGCGCCGAACTCGTCCGTCTCGACGACGCCGTCGGCGATCCGCTGTTGTGGAACGGCGATCCCGCCTTCTGGAGCGGCCGGGCGCCGCTGCTGTTCCCGATCGTCGGCGCGCTCGCCGGTGGCACCTTCCGCCATCACGGCCGCACCCACGCCCTGCCCCGCCACGGCTTCGCCCGCCGCTCCACCTTCACCCTCGTCGATCGCGGCTCCGCCCACGTCACCCTGCGGCTCGAGGCCTCGGCGGCGACGCGCCAGAACTGGCCGTTCGACTTCCGCCTCGACGTCCGCCACGCCCTCGTCGGGCCACGCCTGACCACTACCGCCACGCTGACCAACCTCTCCGACGAGCCGATGCCGGCCGCCTTCGGCTTCCACCCGGCCTTCCGCTGGCCGCTCGCCGGCGCCGGTCCGCGCTCCCACCACGTCGTCCGCTTCGCCACCGCCGAACCGGCGCCGGTGCGCCGCCTCGACGCCGACGGCCTGCTGACCGCGCAGCCGCGCCCGACCCCGGTCGAGGGCGACCTGTTGCCCCTCTCCGACGACCTCTTCGCCGAAGACGCGCTGATCTTCGACCAGCCGGTGAGCCGTCGGCTCACCTACGGCGGCGGCGACGTCCGCCTGACCATCGAGTTTCCCGACATGCCGCACCTCGGCCTGTGGAGCAAACCCGGCGCGCCCTTCCTCTGCGTCGAGCCCTGGCAGGGGTTCGCCGATCCCGCAGGCTTCGCCGACGAGATCACCGCCAAGCCGGGCATGGTCATCCTCGCCCCCGGCGCGACGCGCCGCTTCGAGATGAGCGTGACGCTGGAGTTCGAAGCGCCGTGACCGTCTTTTCTCGCAGTTGCGAAGACGCGCGGCGGGGATTATGAGAGAGGTCTGATATTTCGTCCGCCGGCGGATCCGCCGGTTTCGGCGTGGAGAGACACATGTTCGGCCTGTTCGGAAAGTCCGCCCCCATCAAGACCCTGACCCCGCCGGAAGCGCACCAGCTCGCCAAGGACGGCAAGGTTCTGCTCGTCGACGTGCGCGAGGCGCACGAGTGGGCGGCCGGCCACGTCCCCGGCGCCAAGCACGTGCCGCTGTCCGGTCTCGCCCAGACCGCGACCGCGATCCCGACCGACAAGCCGGTGGTCTTCTACTGCGCCATGGGCGGCCGCTCCGCCCAGGCGGTGCAGATCTGCCAGAAGCTCGGCCTGCCGCACGACACCCACATGGGCGGCGGCATCGGCGCCTGGCGCATGCACGGTCTGCCCGTCTCCATGTGAGCGCAGGCCGCTCGCGCGTCACGGCGGTGAAGTTCGAACCGGAGGTCGAGCGATCGGCCTCCGGTTTCGCGTCCGTGGACGCCGCATCCGCCGGTGACCGTCCTTCTGCGAGGAATTCGCGCCGCCGCTCGTCCGGCTCGCTGGCGCCGCCCGCCGGATCCGACTAGAGGATCACGATCGCAGCCGTCGGAACCCGCTCATGCTCGCTCGCCTCTCGCTTCCCTCGGACCCGACCCTGCGCCGGGTGGTCGGCCTGCTGGCGATCTCGACGCTCGCCCGTCTGG
>JAAYVT010000383.1 GCA_012517025.1 Phyllobacteriaceae bacterium
AAGATGACATCATCCGACGCACGGCCCATCGGATGTGAGCCGACGGCCCGACCGACCGTCTCCCCGCGGCCCGGATCGGCGCCCGCCGCCGATCCGGTGGCGCGGATCTTCGATGTCCAACGCTGGTCGCTGAACGACGGCGCCGGCATCCGCACGGTCGTCTTCTTCAAGGGGTGCCCGCTCGGCTGCCCGTGGTGCTCGAACCCGGAATCGCGCTCGCGCGAGATCCACGAGGTCAAACGCGAGGCCCAGTGCATCCACTGCGACGTCTGCCCGAGGCGCGAGGAGGACTGCCCGACCGGTGCCTGGCACCGGATCGGCCGAGACGTCACGCTTTCCGAATTGGAACGCGAGATCGCCCGCGACGAGATCTTCCACCGCGTCTCCGGCGGCGGCGTCACCCTGTCGGGCGGCGAGGTGCTGCTGCAGGCGCCGTTCGCGATCGCGCTGCTTCGCCGCCTGAAGGCGCGCGGCCTCTCGACCGCGATCGAGACCACCGGCCACGGCTCGCACGAGGCATTGCTGGAAATGGGCCGGCTCTGCGACGAAGTCCTCTACGACTTCAAGATCATGGATCCGCGCCGGGCGCACGAGGTGCTGGGGATCAACCTTTCTCGCACGCTCGCCGGTTACGCGGCTCTGGTCGGCGCCGGCGTCCGGGTGATCCCCCGCCTGCCGCTGGTGCCGGGCTACACGATGACGGAAGAGAACGTCGCCGCGGTGCTCGACTTCCTGCGCCCGTTCGCGCCGCCGGAACTCCACCTCCTGCCGCTCCACCACTACGGTGCGGCGAAATACGACCTGATCGGCCTCGACTACGAGGCCGCCGACATCCCTCCGCCGAGCGAGGCGGAGATCGATCACTGGCGCCGCCGCTGCGAGGCCGAAGGCCATCGCGTCGTCGTCGGCGGCTGAGACGACACGGCCGCGCGGCCCCGCGCTCCGACATCCGAAGGAATGGAACGATGCTCTACTTTCTCGACAGCGCCGACACGCAAGCGATCGCGGCGGCCTTCGACCTCTGGCCGCTCGCCGGCGTCACCACCAACCCGTCGCTGATCGCTCGCGAGAAGCGGCCCCTGCGCGATCTCCTCTTGGAAATTCGCCGGCTGATCGGGCCGGGCACGATGTTCCACGTCCAGTTGCTCGGCAGCGAGGCAGGTATCATGGTGGAGGAGGCGCAGCGCTTGCGCGACCTGCTCGGCGACGGGTTCCATCCCAAGGTGCCGGTGACGCCGCAGGGCCTCAAGGCGATCCGCCTGCTCGCCGGCCTCGGCTTCGAGCCGACCGCCACCGCGATCGTGTCGCCGTCGCAGGCGCTGCTCGCCGCCCGCGCCGGCGCCGCCTTCACGGCTCCCTACGTCAACCGGCTCGACATGATCAACGGCGACGGCGTCGGGGTGGTCGGCGAGATCGCCCGGCTCTTCGCCCTGCACGGCCTGCCGACGAAGATCCTCGCCGCCTCGTTCAAGTCGGTGCAGCAAGTGCACGGCGTCGCCACCGCCGGCGCCCACACCGTGACGCTCGCCCCCGATCTGCTCGGACCGCTCCTCTCCCATCCCTTGACGGAGAGCGGCATCGCCGGTTTCCTTGCCGATTGGGCCGGCTGCTACGGGCCGGGCCACACGGTGCTCGACGCCCTCGCGACACCCTGAGGAGGCGTGCATGGCGGGCCTTCGGAGGATCCCGGAATGATCGGCGACAAGATTCTCGTGATCGCCGTCACCGGATGCGTGTCGGGGGTCGCCCACACCTACATGGCCGCCGAGGCGATCCGCGAGATCTGCCGCAAGCAGGGATGGCGGGTGCAGGTGGAGACGCAAGGGGCGCTCGGCATCGAGAACCCGCTGACCCCGGAGGTGATCGAGACCGCCGACGTGGTGGTGCTGGCCGCCGACGTCGACCTCGCCGATCTCGACCGCTTCGCCGGTCGCCGCATCATCCGCACGGACGTGCGCACGCCGCTGCGCATGCCCGACCGCATCGCCCGGGCCGTCGCCCGAGTGGCACATCTCCAGAACGGCTACGTCATGGATCTGTGACGGACACCCTCGGGGCACCGACCGGAAGGAAGACCGACCGAGATGACCGCGATCAGGACCGCCATCGTCGGATGGGGGACGTCGGGAGCCTGTTTCCACGCTCCGATCCTCGCCGATCTCCCCGAATTCGAGATCGCCGGCGTCGTCTCGGCCCGCCCCGAGGCGGTCGCCGCCGATCTGCCCGAGGTCGCGGTTCATCCCACCGTCGAGGCGCTGCTGGCGGCGAGCGACGTCGAACTGGTGGTGGTGGCGAGCCGCAACCACGAGCATTTTCCGCAGGCTCGGGCGGCACTCGCCGCCGGCCGTCACGTCGTCGTCGAGAAGCCCTTCGTCCTTTCCTCCCGCGAGGGATTGGAGCTCGATCGGCTCGCCCGCGCCGGCGGCCGAATGCTCGCGGTCTATCAGGTCCGCCGTTTCGACGCCGACGTCCTGACCCTCGCCCGGGTGATCGGCGAGGGCGCGATCGGCCGCCCGCACACGCTGATCGCCCGCTACGACCGCTGGCGGCCGCAGGTGCGCGACCGCTGGCGGGAACGCCCCGGTCCCGGCGCCGGCATCCTGTGGGATCTCGGCCCCCATCTCGTCGATCGCGCCCTCACCCTCCTCGGGGTGCCGCTGACCGTCTCGGCGCGACTGGCGACGATGCGGCCGGGCGCCGGCGCGGTCGATCATTTCCACCTGGTGCTCGGCTTCGAGCACGCCACCGCCATCCTCCACGCCGATTGCCTCACCCTCGGCCCCGGTCCGAGCCTCGAGGTCCACGGCGATCGCGGCTCCTTCGTGAAATACGGGCTCGACGGCCAGGAGGCGCTGCTGCGCGAGCGGCGCGGGCCGGCGGATCCCGCCTGGGGACGCGAGGACGACGCTCTGCGCGCCCGCCTCACCCGTCTCGCCGAGGACGGACGGGTGATCGAGGAGACGGTCCCGACCGAACCCGGCGCCTACCAGCGCTTCTATCTCGGCGTCGCCGAGGCGATCCGCCGAGGTGGCGCGAGCCCGGTCGACGCGATCGCGGCGACGCGGGTCGTCCGCGTGCTCGAGGCGGCGGAAGTTGCCGATCGCGAGGGCCGCGTCGTGGCTTTCGCCGACCCGGCGCTCGAGGGCGCCACCGAAGACGAGAAGGTTTCGAAATGACCCGCCGTTCGCCGCCGCCCGCGCTCGACCCCGCCGAGATCGCCCTCTTCCTCGACTACGACGGAACGTTGATCCCCTATGCCGTCGCCGATCCCGGTCGGCCGCGCGCCGACCCGACCCTGCCGCCGCTGCTGCGCACGCTCGTCGACGAGACCGGCGGCGCCACCGCGCTGGTCACCGGACGCGGCGTCGCCGAGCTCGACGCGTTGATCGCGCCGCTGCGCCTGCCGGTCTCCGGCACGCACGGCGCCGAGCTGCGCCGGGACGCCGGGGCGCCTACCGAAGTGCTGTTCCGCTCCGACGACGTCGACGCGGTCGAGGCCGAGGTGCGCGCCTTCGCCGGCGACGCCGACGGTCTCCGGGTCGAGCGCAAACCGATGACGGTGGTGCTGCACTTCCACGACCGCCCCGACCTCGAGCCCGAGATCGTCGCGCGCGTCCGCCTCATCGGCGAGGATCGCCCCGACGTCGTGCCCCAGCTCGGCAACGGCATCGTCGAGTTCAAGCCGGCCGGCGCCGACAAAGGGTTCGGCATCGCCCGGCTGATGGAGATCCCGCCTTTCGCCGACCGTCGGCCGGTGTTCGTCGGCGACGACATTCCCGACGAGGCGGGCTTCGCCGTGGTCGAGGCGCTCGGCGGCGTCAGCATTCGCGTCGGAATGGGCGCGTCGCGGGCGCGGCACGGCCTCGCCGACGCCGCCGCGGTGCGCGCTTGGCTCCGGGACCTCGCCGGAGGCGAGCCCACCGGCTGATCGCACCGCTCAGGACTCGGCGCGGCTGTGGTAGTGGATGCGGTATTCCGAGGGCGAGCGGTCGGTCTTCTGGCGGAACAGGCGGCAGAAATAGTTGCTGTCGGCGAAGCCGCAGCGCCCGGCGATCTCCTTGATCGACAGGTCGTAGCCGCGCAACAACGCCTTCGCCTTCTCCAACCGCACCACGTTCAGATACTCGTTGAAACCGAGATGGACCTCTTTCTGAAAGAGGTGCGAGAGATAGTTCGGCGTGATGTCGAAGGTCTCGGCCACCGCCTCGCGGGTCAACCTGGCGCGATAGTGTTCGTCGATGTGGTCGCGGATCGCCTGCAGGAACGCCGCCGAGCGGGTCGCGACGGGATTCGGGGGACGCATCATGTCGCGGGCATGGGCGACCAGCGCGCGCACCAAGAGGGCCGGCGTCGCGGTGTCTTCCTGGCGCCAGACCAGCTCGCCGAGCGCCTGGAGAATGAAGGTGCCGGTGCGCGGCCCTCGTCGCGGCACGTCGTATTTCGCCAACGAGACCTGCCGCCGCCCGTCCCAGGTCGCGTGGGAGAAGCCGAGCCGCTGCTTGCCGAAGAGCAGGTCGAAGGTTTCCACCGGTTCGTCGGGACGCCATTGCGGGTCGTTCCAGCCGTCGGCGGGCGCGAACAGCGCCGTATTCGGCGTCTGGATCACCCGAGCGGCCCCGCTCGGGCCGGCGCCGACCAGATGCTCGAGCCGTCCGGAGAGGACGAAGCCGACGCGCGGGAACGGCACCCGGTAGGCGAGTTCCGTCCCCTCCTCCTTCTCGGTGGCGAAGACGACGTTCTCGACCGCCGGCAGACGGCCGAGGACCTCGGCGATCTGTTCGCGCGCCCGCGCCGAAGAGGGGGGCGGCATCGGCACGGCGATCGCTTCGGCGACCCCGGCGCGAGCATCTGCGGTCATGGTCGCCTCCCACGGCGCCTGAATGATCGTTCGTCCTGTATTCGACACTCCAGTCCAGTATGCCCCTTCCCACCCGGTCTCTACCATGAGCGACATCAAATTCGCCGCGATCACGACGCGAGGTCTCCCATGGTCCCGGGTGCCCACCCGCTCGAAGGACGGCTCAGGTCCTATCCCTGGGGCGGCGACAGGTTCCTGCGCGATCTGACCGGCGAGGGCGGCGACGGGCCGGCGGCCGAATGGTGGCTCGGCGCGCACCCCGACGCCCCTTCGCTCGTCCGGTTGCCGGGGGGCGACGCGCCGCTCGACGCGGTCGTGGCGGCGGCGCCCGTCGCCGTGCTCGGTCCGGCGGTCGCGGCGCGGTTCGGGCGCCTGCCGTTTCTCCTGAAGGTGCTGGACG
>JAAYVT010000384.1 GCA_012517025.1 Phyllobacteriaceae bacterium
AGCTTTGAAGGGCGGTGGACAGGAAGTGCCCGACCGCCTCCGAAAGCGCCCTGGTAGGCTCCGCATCCGTATTCACGTAGCGGGCCGACATCGCGATATCGGCATGCCGCAGCACGTCGCGGATCTGGAAGGCATTCCCGCCGGCGCGCGAGGCGGTGGTTCCGAAGGTGTGGCGAAGGTCGTGCAGGTGGACGTCGTCGAGGCCGGCCTCGTGTCGGATGCGCTGCCATGCCCGTTGCATGACCGGCGCGGCGAGGGGCCGCGTCGGGTCGCCGACCCTCGGGAACACCCATCGGGATTGCCGGAGCCGACCCCACACGGTCAAGAGGTCGAGCGCGGCGGTCGCCACCGGATGGGGCCGCCGCGCGCGCCCCTTCTGATGCGGCAGCGCCAGCGTGCCGCCGGCGAAGTCGACGTGGTCCCATTCGAGTTCGAGGATCTCGGAGAGCCGCGCCCCGGTGAGGAGGAGCATCCGGACCACCGCGACGACGGTCGGGTCGACCGTCGTCGAGCGGTTCTCGGGCTTCGCCAAGTGCTTCGCCTTCGGCTTGGTCTCGTCGACGTCCCAGGGCAGCCCGACCGTTTCGGCCTTCACCAAGGCGAGCCCGAGCCAACCGACCTCCTCCGGCGAGAGGAAGCGGTCGCGGGCGACGTCGGGGTTCTTCTTCACCCGAGCGCAGGGGTTCAGTCCCTCGGCTCGCATACCCCACTCCTCGGCGAGCGCCAGCGCCTTCGACAGTACCACGATGACCGAGTTCGCCTGCCGCGGCGTGGCGCGCATCGCGAAATGCACGCGGCGAGCGTCCTGCGTGTTGAAGCTCTCGACCTTCAGCGTGCCGACTTCGGGGCGGAGGTGCTTGGTGATCAGCCGCTTCTGTTCGGCCGAGGTGCGCGGCGACAGGCGCGGGAGATGCTCTTCCTCGTAGCGGTCGAAGAGGTCGTTCATCGTCGAGCCGCGCCGGCGGTTCCGTCGCTCGGCGAGCGGATCGGCGCCGCCGGTGACGCCGATCAGGATCTCGCGCGCCCGATTGCGCGCTTGGTCGGGCGTGAGCACGCCGTGACGGCCGAGCGTGAGCCGTCGATCGCGTCCCTCGGAGGTTCGATAGCGCACCACGTAGGACTTGATGCCGCTCGGCATCACCGACAACCCGAAACCGGCGAGGTCGTCGTCCCAGGCGAACCATTTCTCCGGCCTCGGCTCGGCCGCGTCGACGAAGCGCTTGGTGAGTTTGGGCATCGGTTCACCCGAGTTGGACGGCTTCGAGGGCCGAGATGGACGGCCCAGAGACACCCGCCGTCCACGGTAAGCTGTTGATTTCGAAAGCAATGGACGGCGCTGGACGTCTGGACGGGTTGTCGCGCTCCATATTGGGCTTTTCGCCGTCGTCGAACGGGGGGGATGAAAAATCATTCCAGGCCGTTTCGACCCCTTCCTGACCCCGATTCCAGGTCACCATAAAGTTACCAGGAAAGCAAGAAACAGGCCGTAACGGCCGGTAGCCGAACGTACGACGGATATCCTGCAACAGGCTGATGTCACGTAGCTAATGTGATCGTCGCGTACTTCTCGGTAATCAGTGGGAAACGTACTTTTCATCTTCCCAAGCTGAATGTCGTGGGTTCGATTCCCATCGCCCGCTCCAATCTCCTTCTCTCGCCGCCGTGCCTCGACCGATGCGCATCCTGCCTCAGCCGGCGCGCACCGTGGCGAGGAAGGACGACAGCTCCGTACGCAGCCGTTCCGATTGCCGCGCGAGATCCTCCGAGGCGGCCAAAACCTGCGTCGCCGCCGCCGACGAGCCCTCCGCCGCGCGGGTGATGTCGACGATGTTGGTCGACACTCGATGGGTGCCCGTCGATGCCTCAACCACGTTGTGGGCGATCTCGCGCGTCGCCCCGCCCTGCTGATCGACCGCCGCGGCGATCGCGCCGGAGATCCGGTCGAGCCGCGCGATGACGCCGGCGATGCCGCCGATCGCCGCCACCGACGCCTCCGTCGCGGTCTGAATCTCGGTGATCTGCCCGGCGATCTCCGAGGTCGCGCGCGCCGTCTGGTCGGCGAGCTGTTTCACCTCGGCCGCCACCACCGCGAACCCGCGTCCGGCCTCGCCCGCCCGTGCCGCCTCGATGGTGGCGTTGAGCGCCAGCAGATTGGTCTGTCCGGCGATGGTGCGGATGAGGTCGATCACCTGGCCGATCCGCGAGGCCGCCGAGGCGAGCGCCTCGACCTGCCGCGTCGTCCGCTCCGCCTCGCTCGAGGCGAGATTGGCCTCCCGTGCCGAATCGTCGACCTGTCGTTTGATCTCGCCGATCGAGGAGGTCAGTTCCTCTGCCGCCGAGGCCACCGTCTCGACGTTGACCGAAGCCTCCTCCGCCGCCGCCGCGACGGAGCCGGACTGCGCCGAGACCTCCTCCGCCGTCGCCGACATCGTCTGCGCCGCGCCCTGCAGCCGCGTCGAGGCGGCGACCACCGAGTGGACGACGTCGCCGACCGCCCGCTCGAAGTCGTCGGCCATCTCGCGCATCGCCGCCCGCCGCTCGCCGAGCGCCCGTTCGTCGCGCGCCGCCTGCTCGGCCCGCATCCGCTCGGTCTCGGCGAGGGTGCGCTCGAACACCTGCAGCGTCTCCGCCATCACGCCGATCTCGTCGCGCCGGCCGAGCCCGGGCACCGCCGTGGTGGTGTCGCCGGCGGCGATGCGCCGCATCGCGTCGGTCGCCGCGACGATCGGCCGGGCGATGATCCGGCCGAGCAACCACGCCAGCCCGAGCGCCAGCACGCCGCCGATCGCGGTGACCGTCCGGAGCCAGAACGCCCCGCCGCCGATCGCCGCGTCGGTCTCCGCCCGCACCGTCTCGCCCTCCGCCTCGGCGGCGGCGCGCAATCCCTCCACCGCCTCGGTCAAGGCGGCGACCTTCACCCGCATCGCCGGCGCGGTGACGTCCTCGATCGAGGTCCTCAGCGCGATGGTGCGCTCGACGCCGTCGTGCCAGCGCGTGAAGTCGTCGGCGAGACGCGCGACCGCCCGCGCCGTGTCGCCCGCCGGCGCCAGATCGCGCAGCCGGTCGAGCGACTTCACCGTCCGCTGCGCCGACGCCCGCACTCCCGCCACCGCCGCGGCGGTCCGGTGCGCCGCCATCTCGGCGGCGAGCACCCGGGTCTGCTGCAGGTCGGCGAGCGTCGCGGTCGCGGCGGCGCCGAGGTCGCCGCCGGTCGGCAGCGCCTCGAAGTCGCTGCGCAACCGCGCTCCGGTCGGTTCCAGCACTTCGTGCAGGATCGTGCGTTCCTGCTTCTTCTGCTCCGCGATGCCGATCAGCGCCCGGTCGTAGTCCTCGAAGTCGGCGGCAGCGGTCTCCAACATCGCCCGCCGCGCCGGATCGACGATCGTCGCCCGGCTCTCCTCGAACAGTCTCCGCAGCTTCGCCGCGCCCTCGCGCGCCGCCGCCTCGGTGCCCTCGAGCTCGGTGTAGGCGACCTCGCGCGACTGGCGCCGGTAGTCGATGAAGCTCGCCTCGATCCGCATCGCCGCCTGACGGGTGAGCGTCGACGCGGTGTAACCGCCGAAGGCGGTCGCCGCGGTGGCGAAAGCCTGCAGGGAAACCACGGCGACCCCGCCGAAGACCGCGATGACGAGCAAGAATCCGATCATCAACTTCAGGGAGATGCGCAAGTCGTCGAAGATCTTCATGGTTGTTCCCCCGTGCGGATCGGATGCGACGGGTCCCGGCCGTCCGCATCCATCGGCGGCCGTCGAATTCCCGTGTTCGGGAGGAGGCCGCAGCTCGATGCGGTCACGCTGAAATCGCAAGGTTAATCGTCGGTGACCAGATCTTCGGTGGCCGAGACCCTCGGATCATCGGGAAAGGCGGTGCGGCGCAGCTTTCCGTAGCGTGACGTCGACGGGCACGGGGAAAAGTTGCCGGCGGCGGATATGGAATTTCCGCCGTCTCAACCGCCCGTCGCCGCCGTCCGGCGCGCCAGCGTCGTCGACGGGCTTTCCCCGAAACGGTCGGCATAATCCTTGGCGAAACGGCCCTGGTGGGTGAAGCCGTAGCGGATCGCCGCCTGCTTCACCAGCCGCACCCCCTCGTCGTGACGCAGGCTGAAGCGGACGCAACGCAGCCGCAGCGTCCGCAGATAGTCCT
>JAAYVT010000385.1 GCA_012517025.1 Phyllobacteriaceae bacterium
AGGGTGGGGAGATAGCCCTGCGGCGTGCGCTCGAACAGTTTGGCGCCGATCGCCGTCTCCAGCGCCGAGACGCGGCGCGACACGGTGGCGTGGTCGGTGCCGAGCCGCCGCGCCGCCCCGGTCAGCGTGCCGGCCTGGGCGACGGCGAGGAAGAAGCGCAGATCGTTCCAATCGAAACCGCGACGCATGGGGGCGAGGTCCTGCGGAGAGGGGTATGGGCATTTCGCCACGAGGCGTGCGCGGCATGATCCCTGGATGTGGTGATTTGTCCATCCTAGAGTTCGCGCCGAAGAAAAGACGGAGGACACGCCCCCATGCGCGCATATGGACATTTCGTCGGCGGAAAGCCGGTCGCCGGAACCTCGGGGCGCACCGCCCCGGTCTATCAGCCGATGACCGGCGAGGTGATCGCCGAGGTGGCGCTCGCCACCGCGGCCGAGCTGCGCGCCGCCGTCGAGGTCGCCAAGGCGGCGCAGCCCGAATGGGCGGCGGTCAACCCGCAGCGCCGCGCCCGCGTGCTGATGAAGTTCCTGGAGCTCTGCAACGCCCGCGCCGACGAGATCGCCGACCGCCTCGCCCGCGAGCACGGCAAGACCCTGCCCGACGCGCGCGGCGATCTGCAGCGCGGCCTCGAGGTGATCGAGATGGCGATCGGCGCGCCGCATCTGCTCAAGGGTGAATTCACCACCGACGCCGGCCCCGGCATCGACCTCCACTCGATGCGCCAGCCGCTCGGCGTCGTCGCCGGCATCTCGCCGTTCAACTTCCCGGCCATGATCCCGCTGTGGATGTGCGGCCCGGCGATCGCGAGCGGCAACGCCTTCATCATGAAGCCGTCCGAGCGCGATCCCGGCGTGCCGCTGATGTTCGCCGAGATCTGGATGGAGGCGGGCCTTCCCGCCGGCATCTTCAACGTCGTCAACGGCGACAAGGAGGCGGTCGACGCCGTCCTCGACGATCCCGACGTCAAGGCGGTGAGCTTCGTCGGTTCGACCCCGATCGCCCAATACGTCTATGCGCGGGCGACCGCGACCGGCAAGCGCGCCCAGTGCTTCGGCGGCGCCAAGAACCACATGGTGGTGATGCCCGACGCCGACATGGACAAGACCGTCGACGCGCTGATCGGCGCCGGTTACGGCTCGGCCGGCGAGCGCTGCATGGCGATCTCGGTGGCCGTGCCGGTCGGTGCCGGCACGGCCGAGCGTCTGCTGGAGAAACTGATCCCGCGCGTCGAGACGTTGAAGGTCGGCCCCTCGACCGATCCGAGCGCCGACTTCGGCCCGCTGGTCACCGCCGCCCATCTCGCCAAGGTGAAGTCCTACGTCGATCTCGGCGTCAGCGAGGGCGCGAAGCTCCTGGTCGACGGCCGGAACTTCACGCTCCAGGGCTACGAGGGTGGCTTCTACATGGGCGGCTGCCTGTTCGACGAAGTCACCACCGACATGCGGATCTGGAAGGAGGAGATCTTCGGCCCGGTCCTGTCGATCGCCCGCGCCGCCGACTACGAGACGGCGCTTTCGATGATCAACGCCCACGAATACGGCAACGGCACCGCCATCTTCACCCAGGACGGCGACGCCGCTCGCGACTTCGCGGCGCGGGTGGAAGTGGGCATGGTCGGCGTAAACGTGCCGATCCCGGTGCCGCTCTCCTACTACACCTTCGGCGGCTGGAAGCGCTCGTCCTTCGGCGACCTGAACCAGCACGGCGCCGACGGTTTCCGCTTCTGGACCAAGACCAAGACGGTGACCTCGCGCTGGCCCTCCGGCATCCGCTCGGGTGCCGAATTCTCGATCCCGACGATGAAGTGAACCCCTTCACCCTCCCCCTCGCGGGGGAGGGCCGGGGAGGGGGTGTCTCGGCGCCCGTCGGCCTCGGCGTCTTCGCGCGTCGCACCGCCCCCCCTCCGACCCGGGGAGGGGGAGGCAGGCGCGCCGCGACGGCGCGCATCGATCGAGCGCCGTGAGAGGCGGTGAGGGAGGACCTCATGGACACTTACGACTACGTGATCGTCGGCGGCGGCTCGGCCGGCTGCGTGCTGGCCAACCGCCTCTCCGCCGACCCGAGCGTCCGCGTCGCCCTGGTCGAGGCCGGCGGCGAGGATCGCTGGATCTGGTGCCACATCCCAGCCGGCTATCTCTTCGCCATCGGCAATCCCCGCGCCGACTGGTGTTTCCAGACCGAGCCCGACCCGGGCCTCAACGGCCGGTCGCTGAAATATCCCCGAGGCAAGGTCCTCGGCGGCTCCTCGGCGATCAACGCCATGCTCTATCTGCGCGGCCAGAAGGCCGACTACGACCATTGGCGCCAGTTGGGCCTGAAAGGTTGGGGCTGGGACGACGTCTTCCCCGTCTTCAAGCGCCACGAGGACCACTTCCTCGGCGCCTCGCCGATCCACGGCGCGGGCGGTGAATGGCGGGTCGATCGTCCCCGCATGCGCTGGGAGATCCTCGACGCCTTCGCCGACGCCGCCGAGCAATGCGGCATCCCGAAGGTCGCCGACTTCAACGGCGGTGACAACGAGGGCTCGTCCTATTTCCAGGTCAACCAGAAGCGCGGTCGGCGCTGGTCGGCGGCGCGCGGCTTCCTGAAGCCCGCGAAGGACCGCCCCAACCTCACCGTGATCACCGGCGCGCTCGCCGATCGCGTCCTGTTCGAGGGCACCCGCGCCGTCGGCCTCGCCTATCGCCGCGACGGTCGCGAGGAGCGGATCGCCGCGACCCGCGAGGTGGTGGTGGCGACCGGGGCGGTGGCGACCCCGGCGCTGCTCGAGCGCTCCGGCGTCGGCGACCCCGCCCGGCTTTCCGCCCTCAGCGTGCCGGTGGTGGCGAACCTCCCCGGCGTCGGCGAAAACCTGCAGGATCATCTGCAGCTGCGCACGATCTTTCGGGTCGAGGGCACCCGCACCCTCAACACCGATTATCCGAACCTCTTGAAGCGCGCCTGGATGGGGATCGAATACGCCCTGTTCCGGCGTGGGCCGCTCGCCATGGCGCCGTCGCAGTTCGGCGCCTTCACCCGCTCCTCACCGGAGGTGGCGACGTCGAACCTCGAGTTCCACATCCAGCCGCTCTCGCTCGATCGCTTCGGCGAGCCGATGCACCCCTTCGCCGCCTTCACGGTGTCGGTGTGCAACCTGCGTCCGACCTCGCGCGGCTCGATCCACGCCCGTTCGGCCGATCCGACCGCGGCGCCGGTGATCACCACCAACTATCTCTCCACCGAGGAGGATCGTCGCGTCGCGATCGATTCGCTGCGCCTCGCTCGCCGCATCGTCGAGGCTCCGGCGCTCGCCCGCTTCCGCCCGACCGCTCATCTGCCCGACCCGCGTCTGGTCTCCGACGCGGAGCTCGCGAAGGCCGCCGGCGACGTCGGCACCACCATCTTCCACCCCGTCGGCACCGCCAAGATGGGCGTCGACGGCGACCCGACGGCGGTCACCGACGCCCGACTGCGAGTGCGTGGGGTCCAGGGTCTGCGCGTCGTCGACGCCTCGGTGATGCCGACGATCGTCTCCGGCAACACCAATTCGCCGACCATCATGATCGCCGACAAGGCCGCCGCGATGATCCTCGCCGACGGCGCTTCGGCGACCGGTTCCGTACCTCGGCGTGCGGTCTGAGGAAAAACACGCGGGCGTCGGCGAACCGTCATAAGGATCGATCGAAACCCGCGTATGGGAAGCGCGGGCGAGCGGCGACTCGCTCGAAGGCCGGAGACGCCCCGATGTTCGACAGATACCTGATCGAGATCGACGACCTGGAAGCGGGTCTTCTCATCCGAGACGGTGAGACCTACGAGTTCCACGCGGTGGCCCCGCGCTTCCGCGCCTTCGAGGGCGCGCGCTTCCCCGATCCGTGGACGGCGGAGCGCGCCCTGCGCCGCGCCGGCGAGCGGTCCGCCCGCAACCGTGAGCGCGCGCGTCAGCCGGCGCCGCCGGTCGATCCCGACCGCCCGCGCGACCGCCGCGCCGGGTGAGCGCCGGCCGCTCGTTCAGGCGGCCCGCACCAGCACGGCGCGACGCTTGTCGCCGTTGCGCCGTTTCAGCTCGATGGTGCGGGTGAAGAACGCGTCGCCGTCCTCGCTGCGCGACAGGGCGATCACCGACAGCCCGGTCAACTTGTCCATCAACGAGAACACTCGCCGTCGCTCGCCGGCGCCGAGCGCGCTCATCGCGTCGTCCATCACCAGCCAGTCCGGCCGGTGCAGGAAGACCCGCGCGAAGGCGAGCAGCTGCTGTTCGTCGAAGGCGATGTCGCGATCCCACCGCACCGTGTCGCCGAGACACCCGGTGAGACGATCGAGACCGACCGCCTTCAGCGCCGCGGTCATCGCCTCCGCCGGATGGCTCTCCGGTCCGTCCGGATAGGCGAGCGCCTCGGCGAGGCTGCCGATCGGGAAATAGGGCCGTTCCGGCAGGAAGATCATGCGATCGCGCGGCGGGTGGCGGATGACGCCGCGCCCGCGCGACCACAACCCGGCCATGGCCAGGAACAGCGTGCTCTTGCCGGCCGCCATCTCGCCGACGATCTGCGCGTGCTCGCCGCGCTCGATCGCCACGTCCGGGGTGGCGAAACCCGAGCGTCCGCTCGGCAGCTTCAGCTCGAACCCCTCGAAGCGCACGCCGTCGGTGGCGTCCTCGATGCAGTCGAAGCGGCCGTTGCCGCCCGGCGGTCGGTCGAGTGCGGAGAGCGCCTCGTGCAGCGCCTCGACCCGGCCGAGCGTCGCCCGCCAGTCGGCGATGCGGGAGTAGTTGTCGACGAACCAGCGCAGCGACGTCTGCACCTGATTGAACGAGTTGACCACCATCATCAGGCCGCCGAGCGACATCGCTCCGGAGAAGTAGCCCGGCGAGGCGACCAGTACCGGCACCACCAGCGCCAGCCAGCCGTAGCCGGAGGTGACCCAGGTGAGCCGGGCGAGATCGTCGACCAACCGCTTCATCGCCGCCAGCACCCGGCCGAACAGCACGTCGACCGACCGCCGTTCGTCCGCCTCGCCGCCGTAGAGGGTGATGCCCTCCGCCGATTCGACGATCCTGACCAGGGCGAAGCGCATGTCGGCTTCGCGGGCGTAGCGCGCCGCGTTGTCGCCGACCATCGGCCGGCCGACCCACCAGGTCAGCGCCGAACCGGCCAGCGAGAAGGCGAGGGCGCACCACACCATGTAGCCGGGGATGCCGACGAGCTTGCCGTCGATCGAGAACTTCACCTGCTCGGAGAGCAGCCACAACACGCCGATGAAGCTCGCCAGCAAGAGCGTCGCCTGGATCAGACTGGCGCCGAGATCGGCGGTCAGTTCGGCGAGATGCCGGGTGTCCTCGTGGATGCGCTGATCGGGATTGGCCCCGACCTCGCCGGCGAAGGTGAGCAGATAGGAGCGCTTCGACACCAGCCATTCGTCGAGCAGGTGCCGCGTCAGCCAGGAGCGCAGCTGCACCTTGATCATTTCGGCGCCCCAGGTCTGCAGCACCACCAGCACCAGCAGGGTACCGGCGATCCGCAGGAAGTGCAGCGCCTCGGAGACGAAGCCCGGCCAGTCGCGCCGCTCCAGTGCGTCGTAGAACAGGCCCTGCCAGTCGTTGAGCCAGATCTGCGCCATGTTGTTGGAGACGATGGTGGCGACGAGGCCGAGCACCAGCCACGCCAGCGCCCGCCGCTCCGGCGCGCCGCGCATCCGGGCGACGACCTGCCGCACCTGCGCGAAGGTCCCTCCGTGCGGGGCGAGGATCGGGGCGGGTTCGGACGGAGCCCCGGTTTCCGGACGGTCGGCGCGATCGGTCATGATCTTCGCCTCGACGGCGCGGTTGCGATCTTAGCCGATCCTACACGCCCACCTGTTGAAATGACGTTGAGGTGGCGCATGGGAAGCCCCTCTCAGACGAAGGCATGAGACGATGTCGCGCATTTCGACCCTGCTCGCCGCGATGACCCTCGAGGAGAAGATCGGCCAACTGGTCATGGTCTCGCTCGGCGCCGACACCATCGTCACTGGACCGAAGGCGGCGGCCGAGCCGAGCGTCGCCGACGTCCGCGACGGCCGGGTCGGCTCGGTGCTGAATCTCGTCGGCCGCGACCGCATCCACGCGCTGCAGAAAGTCGCGGTCGCCGCGAGCCGGTTGAAGATCCCGCTGCTCTTCGGCCTCGACGTGGTGCACGGCTATTTCACCGACGCGCCGGTGCCGCTCGGCGAGACCGCCGCCTTCCGGCCCGATCTCTGGGAGAAGACCGCGCGTCTCGCGGCGGAAGAGGCCTGCGACGACGGCATCCACCTGACCTTCGCGCCGATGCTCGATTGCGCCCGCGATCCGCGCTGGGGCCGCATCGTCGAGGGGCCGGGCGAGGACCCGATGGTCGGCCGTGCCTTCGCCGCCGCCAAGGTGAAGGGCTTCCAGGGCGACGACCCGGCGAACCCATGGTCGCTCGCCGCCACCGCGAAACACTTCGCCGCCTACGGCGCCGCCACCGCCGGGCGCGACTACGCCTCCTGCGAGATTTCGGAGCGCACCCTGCACGAGGTCTATCTGCCGGCCTTCGAGGCGGCGGTGAGGGCGGGTGTGACGGCGATCATGCCGGCCTTCTCCGACGTCGCCGGGCGCCCGATGTCGGGCGATCGCGGCTTCCTGACGGACCTCGTGCGCGGTCGCTGGGGTTTCGACGGCATCTACGTCTCCGATTACGACGCGATCGGCGAACTGGTCGCCCACGGCGTCGCCGCCGATCTCGTCGAGGCGGCGGCGCTGGCGCTCGACGCCGGCCTCGACGTCGACATGGAGAGCCGCGCCTATCCGACCGGTTTGAAGCCGGCGCTGGAGCGCGGCCTCGTCTCGATCGAGCGCCTCGACGCGGCGGTCTCCCGCGTGCTGCGGGTGAAGGAGCGCCTCGGCCTCTTCGACGACCCGTTCGGGCGCGGCCGTGCCGATCGCCCCGCACCCTCGACCCGGCTCGACCGCCGGGCGATCGTCCGCGCCGCCGCCGTCGCCTCGCTGACCCTGCTGACCGACCGCGACGCCGTGCTGCCGCTTTCGAAGACCGGCGGCCGCATCGCCCTGATCGGCCCCTTCGTCGACGATCCCGCCCAGATGATCGGTCCGTGGTCCGGCCTCGGCGATCAGGACGAGATCGTCGCGATCCGACAGGGGGTGAGCGAGGCCTTCCCCGATCGCGAGATCGTGGTGGCGAGGGGCTGCGCCCCCGATCATGTCGAG
>JAAYVT010000033.1 GCA_012517025.1 Phyllobacteriaceae bacterium
GCGAGGTCGACGGGCGCGGGGAAACGTCGAACGAGGTCGACGGACGAAGGCGTTCCGATCGCGCCCTCTCCCCGGCGCCGGAACGACGAGGGGCGGCGAACCGCCCCTCGAGAGGTCTCGTCACCCCCGCGCCGGAACCGGCGCGGAGGGACGCGTCGAGCTCAATCGATCGAGCTCACTTGGCGACCACCTTGGCGCCGTTCTGCTCGAGGTAGGTCTTGACGCGCAGACCGATGTCGGCGGCCTTGACCTGGTACTGCCACCACTGGTTCGCCCACAGGGTTCCCTGCTGCCAGTCTTCCTTCTTCGCCGCGTCGTCGGTCTTGGCCTTGGCGTCCTTGGCGAAGTTGAGCTGGTCGACGGCGTCCTCGACGAGGGCGACGACGGTCGGGAAGTCCTTGTAGTTGGTCGACATGATGTACTTGACGACCGAGTCGATGACCTTCTGGGTCTCGAGGTTGGTGGCGTACTGCTTGTCGTAATCGGCCTTGGTGTAGGTCACGGCGTCCTTGGCCTTGTCGGGCCCGGTGTCGGCCATGCCCTTCGGCTTCACCACCAGATAGCCTTCCATCTCCAGATGGAGCGCCGAGCAGAACTCGGTGCAGTAGTAGGAGAAGACGCCGGCGCGATCGGCCTTGAAGGTCACGGAAGCGGTCTTGCCCGGCTCCAGTCTGATGTTGCCGGAGTAGGTGTCGACGGTGAAGCCGTGGGTCTCGTCCTCGGCGCGTTCGGCGTTGGTGATGTGGAAGGTCACCTGATCGCCTTCGTTGGCCTCGACGATCTCGGGGGTGAAGTGCGAGCGGATGGCGGTGCCGTAGACGGTGACCTTGCCCGGTTCACGCACGATCTTCTCCGAACCCGGACGCACCGCGTCGGGGCTCGGCGCGTTGGTGCGGCTGTCGGTGCCGTACTTGTAGCGGACGATCGGCTTCAGCTTGTCGGCCGAGATCGACGCCGCGTAGTGCGGTTCGCCGAGCGGGATCGGCATGTCGTAGATCAGCTCCATCTTGTCGCCGGAGATGTCGATCAACTGATGGTTCTGCGGATGCAGCGGGCCGACCGGGTTGAAGCGGTCGATCGCCAGCTTGTTGAGCGCGACCAGGTAATGCCCGCCGGGAGCGGCGCTGTCGCCTTCCATGCTCATCAGATGGCCGATGTTGTAGTGCACCGAGATCTTGTCGAGCACCTTGCCTTGGCAATAGTCGTACTTGGCGACCTGGCTGTCGACGTAGAGCGAGGTGTAGGCGATGCAGGGCTTCGAATCGAACTGCGTGTGCAGCGGTCCGAGACCGAGCTGGACCTGGGTGTGCAGGACCTGCTTCATGTCCAGGATCGGGATGCCGTAGGGATCCTTGGAGGCGAACTGCTTGGCGTCGATCGCCGACTTGATCTTGTCCCAGGAATAGACCGAGACGTTGGTGTCGAGCTTGCCGCCGACGATGACGTACTTGCCGTCCGGGGTGACGTCGGCGCCGTGCGGCGACTTCGGCTCGGCGATCAGGTAGATGATGCCTTCAGCGACGGCCGTCTTGATCGACAGCACGTCCATGCCGTTGATCTTCTCCGCCTTGCCGGCGGCGACCAGTTCGGCGGCCTTCTTCCAGTTGATGACGTGCAGATAGTCGGCGTCGTTGGCCGAGCAGCCCGCCTCGAACGGCGGCTTGCCCTGTTCGATGCCGCCGACGTAACGCTCGGCGCAGAACGAGTTGGTGAAGGACCAGCCGTCCGAGGGGCCCTTGCCGGCGTCGGTCAGGTCCTGGGTGTAGGGCGGCAGCTCGATCGAGAACGACTTGGCCGGGTCGATGCGGCCCTTCTCACGGTCGAACTTCCAATAGGTCACCGCGCCGCGATATTTCTCGTTGAACTCGGAGAGCGGCGCGTATTTGCGGCCGAGGGGCGCGGGATACTGGGCGGCCTCGATCACGTATTCGGTGTTCGGGGTGACGAAGGTGCCGCCGTGCTCGGACTGCAGGATCGGGTTGACGACGATCTGCTGGGTCTCGAAGTCGTGCAGGGAGATCACGCCGACGCGCGGATTGGCCTTGTCGTTGATGAACAGGAACTCGCCGTCCGGTTTGCCGTCGGTCTCGGAGAGCGCCGGATGGTGGGTGTCGCCCCAGTTCGGCTGATGGCCGTCGATCGCGCCCTCGGCGAGAACCTTCTTGGATTCTTCGTCGTAGCCGAAGCCCTGCCACGGCTCGGGCGTGAACACCGAGACGTATTTGAGGATGCGCATCGAGGGGATGCCGTAGACGATGATCTGGCCGGACTGGCCGCCCGACGAGAAGGCGATGAACTCGTCGCGACCGCCGGTCGGGGTGTAGGTCTTGGCGGCGGCCAGAAGGTCCTTCTGGCTGAGGCCGCGACGCTTCATCACGTCTTCCAGACTCTCGGCGGCGAAGGCCCCGACGGTCCCCAGGCCGAGGAGGGTGGCCAGCGCCACCGACGTCTTCAGTATCGATCTCATGATCGCGCTCCTGCTCGTGAAACGATCCCTCGAGCCCCCTCCGACGACCTTTCCGGTGGCCACGAAGCCTCGGTCCGCCCCGGTTCGACGGACAAAAGCCTTCCCCTCGCGGTCACCGGTGGGTGACGACGGCACGAACGTCCTTCGGAATCGCGAAACTCTCGGTTTCCTCGTGGGTCGGAACGCGCCGCGTCGCCGGGGAGGTTTCCGCCGACGGCGCGGGCACGGGTGTCCTCACCCTTCGACTCTCCGCTTCGGGAGAGCCGCGTCCCTATCCGGCGCCGAACATGTCACGACCGGCTCACGCTTCCTTGACGACGGTCAAGTTGCGCCGAGGCACACGCGAAATTCCCTCTCCGACGACCGAGGTCGGCGGAAAAGGACAATTCGAACAAATATTTGAGCGAATGGTGCGGCGGGCCGGGAGCGGATCGGTCC
>JAAYVT010000386.1 GCA_012517025.1 Phyllobacteriaceae bacterium
CGCCGTCGCGCGCCGCGATCTCGCGTCCCCGCGCCAGCGCCGTCTCGAACGTCGCCACGACGTCCGCCCCCTCGGCGCGGAAGCTCGGATTGCGCGTCACCACGATGGTCGTGCGTCCCGGCAGCGCTCGCCCGATCGACGCCCAGGTGCGCCGCCCCATGATCATCGGGCGACCGAGCGTCGCGGCCTTGAAGTGCTTCAGATCCGAAGGCAGCCGCCACGGCAGATCGCCAGCCCGGCCGATCACCCGGTTTTCCGCCGCCGCCACGATCGCCACGATCTCGATCGCCGTGCTCACGCCGTCCCCTCCTCGCCGCCGGCGAGCCGGTCGAGCGCCGCGCCGTCGACCCGCATGATCGTCCACTCGTCCTTCGGCCGCGCCCCGAGCCCCCGATAGAAGGCGATCGACGGCGCGTTCCAGTCGAGCACCGACCATTCGAACCGCGCCAATCCCTCCGCCACGCAGCGCTTCGCCAGATGGACCAGCAGCGCCTTGCCGTAGCCGCGCCCACGCTTCGCCGGATCGACGAACAGATCTTCCAGCCAGATCCCGTGCCGCCCCTCGAAGGTGGAGAAGCTGTAGAACCCCAGCGCCAGCCCGACCGGCACCCCGTCCTCCTCGACGAAGTCGCAGAAGGCGCGCGGGGCGGGTCCGAACAGCGCCGCCTCGAACGAGGCGGGCGTGGCTCTGAGCTCATGCTCGAGGTGTTCGTAGACGGCGAGTTGCCGCACGAAGCCGAACACGACCTCGCCGTCTCCCGGCCGCGCCGGACGGATGGAAACCTCTGTCATACCGCCACCGGTGCCTTGATCGGAGGATGGGGATCGTAGTTTTCGAGCCGGAAGTGCTCGAAGCGGAAGTCGAAGACGTCGTCGACCTTCGGATCGAGCACCATCGTCGGCAGGGCGCGCGGGCTGCGGGCGAGCTGCGTCTCCACCTGCTCGAGGTGGTTCAGATAGAGATGGGCGTCGCCGAAAGAATGGACGAAGTCGCCCGGCTTCAGCCCGGTCGCCTGCGCCATCATCATCGTCAACAGCGCGTAGGAGGCGATGTTGAACGGCACGCCGAGGAAGACGTCGGCCGAGCGCTGGTAGAGTTGGCAGGAGAGCCGGCCGTCGGCGACGTAGAACTGGAACAGGCAGTGGCAGGGCGGCAGCGCCATCTTCTCGACGTCGGCCGGGTTCCACGCCGAGACGATCAGCCGCCGGCTGTCGGGCGTGCGGCGGATCGCCGCCTGCACCTGCGCGATCTGATCGATGGTGCCGCCGTCGGCGGTCGGCCACGAGCGCCACTGGTGGCCGTAGACCGGGCCGAGATCGCCGTTCTCGTCCGCCCACTCGTCCCAGATCGAAACGCCGTTGTCCTTGAGATATTTGATGTTGGTGTCGCCGGCCAGGAACCACAGCAGCTCGTGGACGATCGACCGCAGATGCAGCTTCTTGGTCGTCACCATCGGGAAGCCGGCGGAAAGATCGAAGCGCATCTGATGGCCGAAGATCGAGCGCGTGCCGGTGCCGGTGCGATCGGTCTTGGTGACGCCCTCGTCGCGGATCTTCCGCATCAGATCGAGATAGGCCTGCATTCCCGTCTCCCGGACAAGACTCGCCCCGTCGACGGCGAGGATGAAGCGACGCCCGCCGCCGCGCAACGCCGCCGGCCCGTCCCGCTCCTGCCCTACTCGCGCCGCGAAGCCGGTTCAATGGCGGTCGCCGCGCCAGACCCACTTGTCCACGAGGAGAGCCCCATGCGCATCGCTCACGTCGCGCTCTGGACCGCCGATCTCGACGCCTCCGCCGCCTTCTGGGCCCGCCATTTCGGGGCCGAGGTCGGCGACGCCTACGTCAGCCGCAACCGCCCCGGCTTCCGCTCCCGCTTCGCCCGCCTGGAGGGCGGCACCTCGATCGAACTGATGACCGGACCGTGGGTCGAGGACGCCCCGATCGACGCCCGCGAGCGCGCCGGCTGGGTCCACGTCGCGATCTCGCTCGGATCGGAGGCCGCCGTCGACGAGCTCGCCCGCCGGCTCGCCACCGAGGAGGCGTTGATCTCGCCGCCGCGCCGCACCGGCGACGGTTACTACGAGGCGGTGGCGAAGACGCCCGAGGGCGCTCTGGTCGAGATCGTCGCCTGAGCGCGGCTCACTCCGCCGCCTCGCGCTCGCCGAGCACCCCGTCCTCGGCCTCGAAACTCGCCACGATGTGACCGGCGAGCGCCTCGACCGCCGCGCCGCCGGCCCGCGCCGACCGCATCATCTGGATCTCGTAGTGGCCGATCGCCGGCAGAATGCGCTCGTCGATCGCCACCAGATCGCCGTCGATCACGCTCGACGGCAGCGGCGCCACCGCCAGATCGGCGAGCACCGCCGCCATCTGTCCGACGTAGTGCTGGCTCGAATATGCGACCCGGTAGGGCAACCCCATCGCGTCGAGCGTGTCGAGCGCCCGGAGCCGCCACGAACAACTGGTGCCCGAGACCGCCAACGGCAGCGGCCGCCTCAGATGCGCCTCGCCCCACCTGACCCCGGCCCAGACCAGCTTCTCGCGATGGACGATGGTGCCGGTGGTCGGCACCGTGCAGCCGAGCCCGGCGGAGACCAGCGCGATGTCGATCTGCCCGGCGTCGAGCCGCCCCACCAACTCGTTCGACGGCCGGCAGTCGACGTCGACCTGGCCCAGCGGATGGGAGGCGGCGAAGCGCGCCAGGATCTTCGGCAGGAACCGCGTCGCGTAGTCGTCGGGGGTGCCGACCCGCACCATGCCGGCGGTGTCGGCACAGCGAAACCGCGCCAGCGCCTCGGCGTTGAGGCGGAGAATGCGGCGGGCATAGCCGAGCAGGTCGTCGCCGGCCTCGGTGAACACGACGTTGCGCCCGTCCTTGGCGAACAACGGCCGCCCGACGATCTCCTCCAGCCGCTTCATCTGCATCGACACCGCCGACGGGGTGCGATGCACCGATTGCGCGGCGCGGCTGAACGATCCCGTCCGCGCGATCGCCGCGAAGGTCTTCAGGAGATCGATCTCCAACATCGCCGAACCGCCGAAGCTCGGCCCTTCGCCGTCGCCCGTCATGGTCATGCCACCCTCGCCATCATTCAAGCGTTCTGAATGGTGAGGTTAGTTCTTTTCGTTTGTCTGATCAATCGATCTCACGCAGGATCGCATCGACCCCATTCGGGACCCTCGCCCCGCGACCGAACCGCGCAACGCCGGAAGACGCCGTCTTCCGCGAACCGGAGAGCCGTGCCATGCGTGAAGCCGCCTTCGAACTCGCCCTCGCCCGCCCCGACTTCGCCCCCTCGCTCGCCGAGCGCCTCGGCGCGGCGGCGCGCGCGACGATCGCCGGCATCGCCCACGCCCGCCACGCCGCCGCCGATCTCGCCCGCCTGCGCGAGATGGA
>JAAYVT010000387.1 GCA_012517025.1 Phyllobacteriaceae bacterium
CGTCGTCACCCCGAAGGGCGTCCGCCTGTGCCGTCCGTCGGAAGCCGTGCTCGACCTGCTCCCGGCGATGCCGAAGGGTGAATTCCGCAAGGAAGACGGGGAATTGGTGCTCGACGCCGAGGGCCGGCCGGTGGCCGCCGGTTGATCCGGCCCCGCCACCCAAACGAGCCGCGTCGGTCCCGAACGAGTTGGAGAGCAGAGCCCCCGATGATCGCCGATCTTCCCAACGTCGACGGGCCCTGCCTCGACATCCCGACGCTCGAAAAGCTCGACGCGCCGGCTCCGTCGACCCATCCACCGCGGATTCTGCTGCTCTACGGGTCGCTCCGGGAACGGTCCTACAGCCGCCTTCTGACCCTCGAGGCCGAACGCCTGCTCCGGCAGTTCGGAGCGGAGACGCGGATCTTCGATCCTCACGGTCTGCCGTTGCCGGACGCCACGCCGGTCGATCACCCCAAGGTCGACGAGCTGCGCGACCTGATGCTGTGGTCGGAGGGGCAGGTGTGGACCAGCCCCGAACGTCACGGCGCGATGAGCGCGGTGCTGAAGGCGCAGATCGATTGGGTGCCGCTGGCCCTCGGCGCCATCCGGCCGACCCAGGGCCGGACCCTGGCGTTGATGCAGGTCTGCGGCGGCTCGCAGTCGTTCAACGCGGTCAACCAGATGCGCATCCTCGGGCGTTGGATGCGGATGCTGACGATCCCCAACCAGTCGTCGGTCGCCAAGGCCTTCGAGGAATTCGACGAGGCGGGGCGGATGCGACCGTCGTCCTACTACGACCGGGTGGTCGACGTGATGGAGGAGCTGGTCAAGTTCACCCTGCTCACGCGCGACCGGACGGATTATCTCACCAGCCGCTACAGCGAGCGCAAGGAAGCCGCCGCGAAGCTCGAGGAACGCGTGCAACTTCCGAAGATCTGACCCGCTCGTGAAGCGATCGCCGAGAGCGCCTCGCCGGCGGAGGCGACGCCTCGGGAGGCGTCGCCCGCCGCACGAGACGGGACGTCATCGCGCCGCGCGGTAGATCGCCAAGATGTCGTCTTCGCCGATCGGACGGGGGTTGTTGTCGAGGAGGCGGCGGATCGCCGAGGCTTCCTTCGCCATGGCGGCGAAATCGCTCTCCGGCACGCCGCGCTTCTCCATGCTCATCTCGATGCCGAGCGACAGGCACCACGCCTTCGCGCGCTCCAACACCACCGCCGGCTCCGACGACGGCTCGAGCCCGAGGGCGGCGAGGATCGTCGCGGTGCGCTCCGGCGCCGCCGGGGCGTTGTAGGCGAGGACGTGCGGGAAGATCACCGCATTGGCGGCGCCGTGCGGCACGTGATGCCGGGTGCCGAGCGGATAGGCGACGGCGTGGCCGGCGTGCGTGTTGACCGGACCGAGGCAGATGCCGCCGTAGAAGGAGGCGAGCGCCAACCCGGCGCGGGCCTCGACGTCCGAACCGTCGGCGACGGCGCGCGCGAGGAAACGGCCGACGAGGCGGATGCCCTCGAGCGCGTAGAGATCGATCGTCGGGTGGGCCTTGATGTTGGTGTAGGCCTCGGCGCAGTGGGCGAGCGCGTCGACGCCGGTCTCCGCGGTGATGCGTGCCGGCACCGTCATGGTCAGATCGGGGTCGACCACGGCGAGATCGGCGAGGAGCTCACGGCTCTGCACGGCGAGCTTGTTCTGCGTCGCCGGATCGGTGACCAGAGCGCGGATGCCGACCTCGGAACCGGTGCCCGAGGTGGTGGCGACCTGGGCGAGCGCCACCGTGCGGGCCGCGACCTTGTCGGGACCGACCACGTCGTGGATCGGCACCGCTCCGGGGGAGAGAACGGCCACCAGCTTGGCGAGGTCCATCGCCGAGCCGCCACCGAAGCCGACCACGAAATCGGGGCGGAAGGCGCGGGCGGCGGCGAGCGCCGTCTCGAGATTGGGCACGTCGGGTTCCGGCACCACGCCGGCGAAGACCTCGACCGAACCGGCGAGGCCGAGGCGGTCGATGCGCGTCGCATTGAAGGCATCGGCGACGACGAAAGTGCGGGAGAGCCGGCGGGCGCCGGCGAAGGCGCCGACGGCGGCGGCCGAGCCGGGACCGAACTTCACGATCGGCGGCATCAGGAGTTCGATGGGGGTGGTGAGATCGGCCATGACGGATCTGCCTCGTCGGCTGTGTTTCGGTTCTCGGAAGACGAGCGGGACGGCCTCGGGAGGACGGCCGTCCCGCATCGCTCCTCAGGCCCGCGGACGGGCGAGGCGGGCGGCGCCGAGGCGTTCGGCGTAATCGATCGCCTCGATCAGGCTGAGCTCGTTGGCGATTCCCTTGCCGGCGATGTCGAAGGCGGTGCCGTGATCGACCGAGGCGCGGATGATCGGCAGACCGAGCGTGATGTTGACGCCGGACAGCGCCTCCCAGGTGCCGGTCACCGGATCGACCTGGAAGCCGAGGATCTTGACCGGGATGTGCCCCTGGTCGTGATACATGGCGACCACCGCGTCGTATTGACCGGCCCGCAGCTTGACGAAGACCGTGTCGCCGGCGACCGGGCCGACCACGTCCTTGCCCTCGGCGCGAAGGGAGGCGATCACCGGCTCGGAGACGTCGATGTCCTGGCGGCCGAACAGACCGCCCTCGCCGCAGTGCGGATTGAGCGCGGCGACGGCGATGCGGGCGCGCGGCACGCCGAGGTCGATCAGCGCTTCGTGGGTGAGTTCGACCACCTTGCGCAGCCGCTCGGGGGTGAGCTTCTTCGGCACGTCCTCGAGAGCGACGTGGGTGGTGACGTGGCTCACCCGCATGTTGCCGTGGGCGAGCAGCATCACCGAACTCTTCGAGCCGGTGAGATGGGCGAGCATGTCGGTGTGGCCGGCGAAGTGATGGCCGGCGAGGTTCAGCGCCTCTTTGTTCAAGGGGGCGGTGACCAGCCCCTGGATGCGACCCGCCTCGGTCAGCCGCACCGCCGTCTCGATGGCGAGATAGGCGAGATTGCCGCCGTCGAACGAGATCTCGCCGAAGGGGATTTCGCCGGACTGCGGACCCGCCTGTAGGCAAGCGAGCGCCGGCCATTCGGCGTCGATCGTGGTCTCGGGAATGTCGAGGTCGACGCCGAGAAGGGCGCGGGCGCGGTTCAGTTGATCGACCGAGCCGATGATCAGCAGACGGAGATCGCCGGCGGCGATGCGGTCGCGCAGGCGATCGCAGGCCTTGACGATGATCTCGGGTCCGACGCCGGCGGGGTCGCCCATGGTGACGGCGAGATGGGGCTTCATGCGGTTCGTCCGTGACTGGCGGTTTCGGAAAGGGCGGGTTCGCGGCCGAGAGGCGGCGTGACGAGCCGGGCGAGGAAATCGGGATCGCCGAAGGCGCCGGACTTGGAGACGACGTCGATCCCCGACCAACGGCCGCCGATCAGGACGGCGCACGGCACGCCCGGAACGATCCGACCGACGACGTCGAGGCCTTCGGCGCCGAGCCCGTCGCAGAGCGCGCGCAAGGTCTCGCCGCCGCCGCACACCAGCGTGGCCGGGGCGTCGAGACCGGCGACGAGCCGGTTCATCTCGCGGGCGATGCGTTCGGCGGCTTCGGCCCGCGCGAGACGCGGCAGATCGAAGGCGACGAGCACCGCGCCGTCGTCGTCGAGACGTTTCGCCAAGCGGGCGGCGGAAGCGGGCGACCCGTCGGGCAGGCGCAACGCCCTCGGTCCGGCGCGATCGATCTGGCTCTGCGTCACCGGATGATCGGTGCCGAAGAGACCGAGCACGGGACGGTCTAATTCGGGCGTCGTGGACGTCCCGCCGGCCGTGCGGGCGAGAGCTCCGGCGAGGCCGCCGCTGCCGCACCACAAGACGCGCGCTCCCGGCCCGAGCGTGCGGGCGGCAGCGACGATGCGATCGAGATCGACGTCGGTCTCCGCGTCGAAGACGGTGATGCCGGGCGCCGGCGCGGCGCCGGGCGCGGCGCGGACGACGGCGAAGCCCAACGCCGTCAGCGCGACCGGCAAATCCTCGCCCGTCGCCGTCCATGTGCCGTCGATCGGCGCCCATTGGCGCCCGTCGCGGGTGCGGCGATTCTGATAGGGGAAAGCGGGCGCGACGATCGCGTGGGTGATGCCGGCCGCCTCGATCGCGGCGGCGATCTCGCGGGCGGCGTGGCCGCGCAGCAGACTGTCGAGTTTCAAATAAGCGATCTCGGCGCGTCCGAGATCGAGCAGGCGGGCGGCGGCGGCGACGCGCGCGGCCGCCTCGTCGGCGCCGACCTCGCGGGTCGCCGCGTCGAAGGCGATCGCCCGCCCGGCGAGCGGACGCGGCGTTCCCCAGGCGACGCGCACCGATCCGACCACCGGCACGAATTCGGCCGCGGTGTCGAGCGCGCCGGTGAGATCGTCGGCGACGAGCCGCAGGCGTGGGCGATCGAAGGTCGCGACGTCGGTCATGGCGCGACGTCCACGCGAATTTCGCCGAAGGAGAGCCGGATCGCGCCCGACAGTTCGGCGGC
>JAAYVT010000388.1 GCA_012517025.1 Phyllobacteriaceae bacterium
ATCATAACCGGTGAAGACACCGATCGGGCCGAAATCGTGCCGGGCGATCTCCGGAGCCCATGAGAGCACACGGGTACGATAACTCTCCGAACCGACGGCGTGTTCGACGGCCGTGACGACGGCGACCATGGCATCGTAGTCGGATCGGTCGACGAAGACGGGAACGGTCGAGAACAAGTTGGTCGAGACTTCGTTCGCCGAACCATCGCCGCTACGGCTCGCGAATTCGTCCGCGAGCCGAGCCTTGTCGATCTCGATGCAGAAGCAGTCTTCGTTGAGGCGATCGACCAGGGACCGTCGATCCTGCGATCGAGGAGTGTCGGACGTGCTCATGTCTTTCAGCCTCCGCACGGATCGACGATCGTGTCGATGTTCGCCTCAGGTCGTCGTCCGTTCGTACCATCCCTTCGACCGGTTCACGATCCAGACGACGGAGAGCATCACCGGCACCTCGATCAGAACGCCGACGACCGTCGCCAGCGCCGCGCCCGACTGGAAGCCGAAGAGCGAAATGGCGGCGGCGACCGCCAACTCGAAGAAGTTCGAGGCGCCGATCAGCGCCGACGGCCCGGCGACACAGTGCTCCTCGCCGGTCAGGCGATTGAGCAGATAGGCGAAGCCGGCGTTGAAATAGACCTGGATCAGGATCGGCACGGCGAGGAGCCCGATCACCATCGGTTGAGCCAGGATCTGTTCGCCCTGGAAGCCGAAGAGCAGCACCAGGGTCGCGAGCAGTGCCACCAGCGACAGCGGCTGCAGGGTGTCGAGCAGTCGCCCCAGGGCCGCTTCGCCGCCGGAGGCGAGGAGACGTCGACGCAGCACCTGTGCCACGATCACCGGCACGACGATGTAGAGCACCACCGAGAGCACGAGCGTCGCCCACGGCACGGTGATCGAGGAGAGCCCGAGCAGGAAGCCGACGATCGGGGCGAAGGCGAAGACCATGATCGTGTCGTTGAGTGCCACTTGGCTGAGCGTGAAGTGGGGCTCGCCCTTCGTCAGATTCGACCAGACGAAGACCATGGCGGTGCAGGGCGCGGCTGCCAGGATGATCAGGCCGGCGATGTAGCCGTCGATCTGGTCGCCGGGAAGGTAGGAACGGAAGAGGTGGCCGACGAAGAACCAGCCGAGCGCCGCCATCGAGAAGGGCTTCACCGCCCAGTTGATGAACAACGTCACGCCGATGCCGCGCCAGTGCTCCTTCACCCGCCCGAGGGCGGCGAAATCGATCTTGATCAGCATCGGGATGATCATCAGCCAGATCAGAGCCGCCATCGGCAGATTGACCTTGGCAACTTCCGCCGCGCCGATGGTGTGGAAGACGCCCGGCACGACATGGCCGAGGGCGATGCCCACGACGATGCAGAGGGCGACCCACAGGGTCAGATAGCGTTCGAAGGTCGACATCGTATTCTTTCTCGAATGAGAGGAACGGTGGCCCACCCCTGCGAAAGGTCGGGCGATGGATCGGTGTTCGAGGTGGGAGTGTCGCCGGCCGTCTTTCCGTCCGGCTCGCTCGACGGATGCGATCTCGCGATCCCGGCGATCGCCGCCAGTGTCACGACGGCGAGGGTTCCGATGACCGCGGTCGCCGTCAGGGCCGCGTGGATGCCGTATCGGTCCATCGCGAAGGCAAAGAGAAACGGGGCCGTTGCGCCGACGACCAGACGGATCGCCATGATGCGCCCCTGCAGGGCGCCGTAGCCTTCGGCCCCGAACAGTACCAGGGGCAGCGTCCCTCCGACGATGCTGAAGAGGCCGTTGCCCATGCCGAAGAGGAGAGCGAACGCCAGCGCGCCCGCGAAGGATGGTGCCGTCGCGAGGAGCAGTGCGACTCCGGCGGCAAGGAGGGTTGCGGAGATCAGCGCGAGCCCGGTTTGAGGGAGATGGCGGCCGAAGATCATGTTGACGAGGCGGCTCGCCACCTGAGCCGGCCCGAACAGAGCTCCAACCAACACGCCGGCGGGACCGAGGTTCAAGGCTTCGAGGGTCGGCGGCATGTGGACGAGAACAGCGGCGCCGACGAAGCTCTGGAACGCGAAGGCAATGCCGACCAGAGTCAGGCCGATCCGCCGGGCGCGTCCCGCCAGGCGACCGTTTCGGATCATCCGTTCCACGTCGTGGCTCGGGCCCGCCGGGGGCGTCCTTGGGGCGGATGCGCGCGACAGACCGAGATGGATCGGCAAGCAGACGAGGAGATGCAGGGCGGCGAAGGCGAGACAGGTGTTCCGCCAACCGACGGTGTCGTGCAATCCGAGGGTCACCGGCCAGAAGATCGTCGAGGCGAACCCGGCGATCAGGGTGAGGTGGACGATGCTCGGCCCCGCGGAAGTGCCGTGCCGTTGGACCAGCAGGGGGAACGCCGCTCCGTATTGGACGAGTGTCGCCGCGATTTGTCCGATCACGAGTGCGAAGACGAAGGTCCCGAAACTCGGCGCGAAGGCCTCGGCAGCCAAGCCGATCGCGGCGAGGATGGACCCCGAACTCATGACACGCCCGGAGCCGAGCCGGTCGATCAGGTGCCCGGCCGAAGGAGCCACCACGCCGCCGACCAACAGGGCGCCCGAGAATGCGCCGAAGATCCAGGCGGTCGGTCGATCGAAGTCTCGTGCCATCGACGGCGCGAGCGTCGCGAAGCCGTAATAGAGCGTGCCGTAGCCGACGATCTGCGACAGACCGAGTGCGGCGATGTCGGTACGGCGGCCCATCGTCTTTCTCCTCGCACGACGCGCTCGAACCGTCAGAGACGGATCTTGCGCATCAAGAGAGTGGCGGAGGACGGGCACAGGCTCACCGCCTGCCTCGTCGCGAGGATGGCCGCCGGAGCATCGGCGCGCTCGACCCGTGTGAAGCCTTTCTTCGCCAGCCAATCGGCCGCCGAAGTCGTCAGCGTCCAGGCGCGCCGCGCCCCGAGGTCGAAGGCGCGGCGGCACTGCCGCGCCACCATCGCCCCGCCGAAGCCCTGATCCCGCGCTTCCGGCAGCACCACCAACGACCTGAGGAGGGCGTCGCGACCGTGGATCTCCAGGCCGGCGTAGCCGACGAGCCGGCCCGACAGGGTCGAGTAGGCGAAGAAGGCACGGTCCGGCTCCCCGAGATCGTCGATCGGCAGACCGGCTTGCGAGAGTGCCGCAGCCAGCGCCGGCTCGTCCCCCGCGATCGGCCGATCACGCAGCGCCGGCTCCCCGTCGTCCTTGACGAAGTCGGAGAGCGGCGCATCCGGCAGAAGGTCGAGCACCACGTCGGAGGGGCGGCAGA
>JAAYVT010000389.1 GCA_012517025.1 Phyllobacteriaceae bacterium
CACCGAGACGTTGAGGCGCACCAGCGGGCGGACGTCGCGGATGTGCAGGCCGTCCGGGCGCAGGATCTCGACCACCGCCCAGGAGGCGGCGAGCGAGGCGGTGACCTGCCGGACACGCGGGTCCGCCGCGCGGGCATAGGCGTCGATCTCGGCGAGCAGCCGCACCTTCTCGTCGAAGCTCGGCGCGCCGATCGGGTTCACGTCGGTGTAGAGACGGGTGTTGGTGCCGCTCGGAGGAGCCGCCCACGTGCCGGAACGACCGCCGCGCACGGCGGAGACGGCGTCGGCGGCGCGCTTCAGGGCGGCCTCCGAAATCTCGCCGGAATGGGCGAAGCCGGTGACCTCGCCGGTCACCGCGCGCAGGCCGAAGCCCTGGCTGGTGTCGAAGCTCGCGCCCTTGAGACGACCGTTGTCGAAGGTCAGCGCCTCGGACTGGACGTATTCGAGATAGAGCTCGCCGTCGTCCGAGCCGTCGAGAGCCTGCGCGGTGATGCGCCGGGCGACCTCCGGGTCGAGACCGGAGAGGGCGAGGAGATCGGTGGTGTCGGTCATCGGGAGGCTTTCGGCAGGACGGAGCGATCGGTCGTTCGATCAATCTAGGGCGCCGAGGCGCGGATTGCACCCCCTCGCCGGCCGTCGCCGTCCCCCGAGAAACGCGAAAGGCGGCGTCGCCGACGCCGCCCCTCGCGAAAATCGTCGGTGCGCCGCCTCACGGCAGCTTGTCGAAGCCCTCGCCGAAGCCCTTCAGCGCGATCGGAATGCCGATGCCTTCTTCCGGGGTCTGGAAGACGATGAAGGTGGCGTTGGTGCCGGTCTTGAGCTGATCCATCAGCTTGTCGTCCATCACCACTTCCGCCACGCAGCCGTTGGGCAGGCAGCGCACGAAGGGGGTGCGGCCGACGTCGGTCTGATCGACCTTGAGGCCGAGGCCGGAGGGCAGCAGCACGCCGAGCGGGGCGAGCACGCGCAGGATGCGCTGCTTCTTGTCGGCGGTCTTGAGCACGATCACGCTGAGGCCGACGTTCGGCCGGTCCTCGGCTGTGACGTTCTGGATCAGCGCGCACTGCTCGGCCTTGGCGCCGGGCGGAGTGTCGCAGCGGATCTGCCAATCGCCGTGGCTCGACTTCACCGCGCCCTGCGCGAGGGCGGGGGCGCTCGCCCCGGCGGTGGTCAGAGCCGTGATCAGCGCCGCGACCAGCGTCGCGCCGCGCCGCCCGAAGGGTCCCCGAGCCGTCATCTCGTCATTCTCCTCTCGATCGGACCGGCCGACCGAATCGCTCGTCTGCGTCGCCCCGGAGGTTGCCCGAGCCCGCCCGGCGACGCCATAGGCGGACGGCACTTTCTGGCGAAGGATCATGGCACTTCCGTGGGCGCGCGCCACTTCCTCCACGTCCGATCGCAGCCGACCGTCGCAGATCTCCGTAAGGGAAAATCCAGAGGAGACGGTTGCCAGACGGGACGTTCCATGCACATCCTGTCGAACCGATTAGAGATGGCGATCGAACCGTTTCGATCGGTGACGTCTCGCCGGTTCGGACCTCCCTCGCGGGGACGACGGCGGCGAGACCGAGGGGACGGAAGCACGACCGATCGCACCGATCGGCACAAGGGGGTCGAAACATGATTTCGACGGGAAAACCGCCGTTCCGCCGCCGGTCGGCCGGCGCCGGCGTCGCCGCGATCCTCGCCGCCGCCGGCGGGATCCTCGTGACGGCACCGGCCTTCGCCGACGGGCGGGCCGAGCCGTGGCAGGTCGGCCTGCAGCCGGCCAACACGCTGGTGCACGAGCACATCCACGCCTTCGCCGACTTCACCTTCTGGATCGTCATTCCGATCACGTTGTTCGTGGCGGGACTGCTGGTCGCGGTGATGGTGAAGTTCAACGCCAAAGCCCATCCGGTGCCGTCGCGCACCACCCACCACACCGGGCTCGAGATCGCCTGGACGGTGTTGCCGATCCTGATCCTGGTGGCGTTCGCCATCCCCTCCTTCCGCCTGCTCTACGAGGAGATGGTGATCCCGCCCTCGGACATGACGCTGAAGGTGACCGGATACCAGTGGTACTGGGGTTACGAGTACACCGATCTGAAGACCGACAAGGGCAAGTCGGTCGCCTTCGACAGCGTCATCCTCGACGAGAACAAGCGCACCGATCCGGTCCGCCAGCCGCGCCTGCTCGCCGTCGACAACGAGGTGATCGTGCCGGTCGACGCGGTGGTGCGGGTACAACTGACCGCAGCCGACGTGATCCACTCCTGGGCGATGCCGTCGTTCGGGGTGAAGATGGACGCCGAACCGGGCCGTCTCAACGAGACCTGGTTCAAGGCGGAGAAGCCCGGCCTCTATTACGGCCAGTGCTCGGAACTGTGCGGCCGCGACCACGCCTTCATGCCGATCGCGCTGCACGTCGTCACCCGGGCACAGTTCGACGCCTGGGCGCAGGCCGCCCGCACCGACCTCGACGCGGCCTACAGACAACTCGCCCAAATGATCGACGACGATGCGGCGAAGACCCGCCTCGCCGCCCGCTGACCGACCGTTCGCCCGGAGTTCCGCCATGGCCCACGTCGACGTTTCCCGCGACATTCAATCGATTGGAAGGGTGGCGGAGCACGACTCCCACGCCGATCACCATCACGGCGCGCCGAGCGGCCTGAAGCGTTGGTTGTTCTCGACCAACCACAAGGACATCGGCACGCTCTATCTGATCTTCGCGATGATCTCCGGCGTGATCGGCGGCGCGCTCTCCATCGGCATCCGCATGGAGTTGCAGAACCCGGGGCTGCAGATCTTCACCGATCCGCACCAGTTCAACGTGTTCACCACCGCGCACGGCCTCGTCATGATCTTCTTCATGGTGATGCCGGCGCTGATCGGCGGCTTCGCCAACTGGTTCGTGCCGATCATGATCGGGGCGCCGGACATGGCGTTCCCGCGGATGAACAACATTTCGTTCTGGCTGCTGCCGCCGGCACTGACCCTGCTGGTGATGTCGATGTTCGTCGAGGGCCCCCCGGGCGGCAACGGCGTCGGCGGCGGCTGGACGATCTATCCGCCGCTGTCGTCGACCGGCCAGCCCGGACCGGCGATGGACTTCGCCATCCTGTCGCTGCACATCGCCGGTGCCTCGTCGATCCTCGGCGCGATCAACTTCATCACCACCATCTTCAACATGCGCGCGCCGGGCATGACGCTGCACAAGATGCCGCTGTTCGCTTGGTCGGTGCTGGTGACGGCGTTCCTGCTGCTGCTCTCCCTGCCGGTGCTCGCCGGCGGCATCACCATGCTTTTGACCGACCGCAACTTCGGCACCACCTTCTTCAAGCCGGAGGGCGGCGGCGATCCGGTCCTGTTCCAGCACCTGTTCTGGTTCTTCGGCCACCCGGAGGTCTACATCCTGATCCTGCCGGGCTTCGGCATCGTCTCCCACATCGTCTCGACGTTCTCGCGCAAGCCGATCTTCGGCTATCTCGGCATGGCCTACGCGATGGTGGCGATCGGTTTCGTCGGCTTCGTGGTGTGGGCCCACCACATGTACACGGTCGGTCTCGACGTCGACACGCAAGCCTATTTCGTCGCCGCCACCATGGTGATCGCGGTGCCGACGGGGGTGAAGATCTTCTCTTGGATCGCCACCATGTGGGGCGGATCGATCACCTTCAAGACGCCGATGGTGTTCGCGATCGGCTTCATCTTCCTCTTCACCATCGGCGGCGTCACCGGGGTGCAGCTCTCCAACGCCGGCTTCGACCGGGTGCTGCACGACACCTACTACGTCGTCGCCCACTTCCACTACGTGCTGTCGCTCGGTGCCGTCTTCGCGATCTTCGCGGCGTGGTACTACTGGTTCCCGAAGATGAGCGGCTACATGTACTCGGAGTTCGTCGGCAAGCTGCACTTCTGGGTCGCCTTCGTCGGCGTCAACATGATCTTCATGACGCAGCATTTCCTCGGCCTCGCCGGGATGCCGCGCCGCTACGCCGACTATCCGGACGCCTACGCGGGGTGGAACTTCGTCTCCTCGATCGGCTCCTACATCTCCGGATTCTCGGTGCTGATCTTCTTCTTCGGGGTGGCGCAGGCCTTCGTCCGCAAGATCCCGGCCGGCGACAACCCGTGGGGCGAGGGCGCGACGACGCTCGAGTGGACGCTCTCCTCGCCGCCGCCCTACCACCAGTTCGAAACCCTGCCGGTGATCGCCGACGGCGGCGAGCACTGAGGAGGCGCGGATGAGCGACATCGGGCTTTCGTCACCGATCCGCCTCTCGACGGCGACGCCGGGCGACTATTTCGCGCTGCTGAAGCCGCGGGTGATGTCGCTCGTCGTGTTCACCGCGCTGGTCGGGATCATCCTGGCGCCGCATCGGCCGCATGCGCTGGTCGACGCGATCTCGCTCCTCGCCATCGCGCTCGGCGCCGGCGCGTCCGGCGCACTCAATCAGTGGTGGGACGCCGACATCGACGCGGTGATGAGCCGAACCCGCAACCGGCCGATCCCGGCCGGACGGATCGTGCCCGGCGAGGCGCTGGCGTTCGGGCTGACGCTGTCGGTGTTCGCGGTGACGTTGCTCGGGCTCGTCGCCAACTGGTTTTCCGCCGGCCTGCTCGCCTTCACCATCTTCTTCTACGTCGTCGTCTATTCGATGATCCTGAAGCGGCGGACGGTCGAAAACATCGTCATCGGCGGCGCCGCCGGGGCGCTGCCGCCGGTGGTCGGCTGGGCGGCGGCGGCGGGATCGCTGTCGCTCGAGCCGCTGGTGCTCTTCGCGATCATCGCGATCTGGACGCCGCCGCACTTCTGGTCGCTGGCGCTGATCAAGTCGGACGACTACGCCCGCGCAGGCGTGCCGATGCTGCCGGTGGTCGCCGGCCCCGACGTCACGCGAAGGCGCATCCTCGCCTATGCCCTCCTCACCGCCCCGACCGGGCTCGCCCCCTGGGCGCTCGGCTTCGCCGGCCCGGTCTACGGGATCGCGGCGGCGATCGGCGGCACCGTCTTCGTCGCCCTGGCGATCGCGGTGTTCCGCCTGCGCGAGGGACCGGCGGCGCGGGCGGCCTGCGGGCGGCTGTTCGCCTTTTCCATCCTGTGGCTCGCCGGGCTCTTCGCGACGCTCGCCGGCGAGCGGTTGTTTTCTTGAAGGAGGCACCGATGACCGACACCACGATGCGCTCCGGCCACGTCCCGACGGCGGAAGAGACCGCAGCGCGGCGCGCCCGCAACCGAGCCCTCGGCTTGGTGCTCGCCGGGCTGGTGGCGCTGTTCTACGTCGTCACCCTGGCCAAGCTCGGCCTACATCTGCCGGGGATGTGAGATGACGACGCCCGCGCCCCGGCCGACGCCCCGCCCCGCGACCGCCCGCAACGGACGGGTGGCGCTGGCGCTCGTCTGCCTGACGGCGGCGATGGTCGGGGCATCGTTCGCGGCGGTGCCGTTCTATCGCTGGTTCTGTTCGACCACCGGCTACGGCGGCACCCCGACGGTGGCGCGGGTGAAACCCGACGAGGCGCCGGGCCGGCCGATCGAGGTGCGGTTCGACGCCAACGTCCATCCGGGGCTCGCCTGGGACTTCGCGCCGGAGGTGCCATCGGTGACGGTGGCGCTCGGCGAGGCGACGACGGTGAAGTTCCGCATCACCAACACCACCCATCGGGTGACGCGTGGCACCGCCGCCTTCAACGTCACGCCGCCGCTGGCGGCCTACTACTTCACCAAGCTCGCCTGTTTCTGCTTCACCGAACAGGTGTTGCAGCCGGGCGAGACGATCGAAGCGCCCGTCACCTTCTGGGTCGACCGCACGCTCGACGGCGACAAGAACGTCGCCGGCCTCGCCGCGCTCACCCTCTCCTACACGTTCTTCGCCTCGCCGGACGAGCCCAAGGCGGCGGCGCGCGGCGAAGGCGACCCGAAGACCCGCATCGAGTGAGGGATCGACCATGGCAGACGCACACGGCCGCGGCCACGAGTTCCACATCGTCGACCCCAGCCCCTGGCCGCTCACCGCCTCGCTCGGCGCCTTCGTCACCGCGCTCGGGGCGATCGGGCTGTTCCGCTGGCGGATGGGCGAACAGGTGGCGATCGCCGGCGTGAACTTCGCCACGCCGTGGCTGATCCTGCTCGGCTTCGCGATCCTCTTCTACACGCTCTACGGCTGGTGGTCGGACGTGGTGAAGGAGGCGAAGGGCGGGCATCACACGCCGGTGGTCGGGCTACACCTGCGCTACGGCATGATCCTGTTCATCGCCTCGGAGGTGATGTTCTTCGTCGCCTGGTTCTGGGCGTGGTTCGACGTCGCGCTGTTCCCGCACGAGGCGAAGCAATATCTGCGCAGCGAATTCATCGGCGGAGTGTGGCCGCCGCACGGCACCCAGACCTTCGATCCGTGGCACCTGCCCTTCCTCAACACGCTGATCCTGCTGCTCTCCGGCACCACCGTGACGTGGGCGCACGAATCGTTGTTGGAAGGCGACCAGAAGAACCTTCGGCGTGGGCTCGGCGCCACGGTGGCGCTGGGCATGCTGTTCACCTGCCTGCAGGCCTACGAGTATTCGCACGCTCATTTCGGCTTCGCCGGCTCGATCTACGGCGCCGCCTTCTTCATGGCGACCGGGTTCCACGGCTTCCACGTCATCGTCGGCACGATCTTCCTCGCCATCTGCCTGATCCGAGCGAACCGCGGCGACTTCACCCCGAAGCAGCACTTCGGCTTCGAGGCGGCGACGTGGTACTGGCACTTCGTCGACGTGGTGTGGTTGTTCCTGTTCGTCTGCATCTACGTCTTCGGACAGGGTGCCGGCGGCGGGCACTGAAGCGAGGGCGAACCGTTGCCGATCGACGCCGCCGCGCCGCTCCTTCCCGTCGCGCTGCTCGGGCGTTGCCCGCGCTGCGGACGGGGGCCGCTGTTCGAACGCCACCTGAAGCCGGCGCCGCGTTGCACCGCCTGCGGCCTCGACTTCCGATTCGTCGATTCCGGCGACGGGCCGGCGGTGTTCGTGATCCTGATCGTCGGCTTCGTGGTGGTGGCGGCGGCGCTGGTCACCGAGGTGAAGTGGTCGCCGCCCTATTGGCTGCACGCGGTGCTGTGGCTGCCGCTGACGGTGATCCTGTCGCTCGGCCTGCTGCGCCCGGCCAAGGCGCTGATGATCGCATTGCAGTATCGGAACAAGGCCGAGGAAGGGCGGCCGGCGACGGCGCGCGTGACCGCGCCGCCGGAAGGCGAGCGCAGATGAGGCGCGGGCTCCTCGTCGCCGGCGCCGCGACGGCGGTGGTGGTCGCCGTGCTGGTGTCGCTCGGCAATTGGCAGATGCGCCGCCTCGCCTGGAAGCACGCGTTGATCGCCACCGTCACGGCGCGGGCGAGCGCCCCGGCGATCGAGGCCCCCGGCCTCGACGATCCGCTCGCGCGCGACGCGGCGATCGACTACCGGGTGGTGCGGATCGCCGGGCGTTTCCTGGCCGGCCGGGACGCCCACGTCCAGGCGCTGCTCGGCGAGCCGCGCGGCCGGTTCGGCGGCCCCGGGGTGTGGGTGATGAGCCCGCTGACGCGGCGGGACGGCACCATCGTCTGGATCAATC
>JAAYVT010000390.1 GCA_012517025.1 Phyllobacteriaceae bacterium
GACCCGGGTGACGACGACGATCGCCCCGCCCGGCGGCGGCGTCGCGGCGATCGACCTCGGCGGCCATCGCTCGCTCGCCGCCCTGCGCAAGTCGTGGGGCGACATGAGCGAGCGCTACGCCGAATTCGGTACCGGCATCGAGCCGTTGGCGCGGTTGCGCGAGACCGAGAGCGGCAGCATGGAGGTGCGCCTCGTCGCCGGCCCCTATCCGAGCCCGGCCGACGCCGCCAAGACCTGCACCCGGATGCGCACCCTCGGGGTCGCCTGCTCGGTCACCGGCTACACCGGCCAACCGCTGTCGGCGATCCGCTGAGCCGGACGCGATCCGTCGGGGTGCGGAGGCGGGATCCGGTCTCGGCTCACCCGATCTGCGAGAGCACGGGGAAGGTTTCGATCAGCCAGAACGACAGCCGTTCGATGCCGCCGGTGAGGAAGGCGACGCCGGTCGCCACCAGGAGCGCGCCGGTGATCTTCTCGACCACCCCCATCTGAGCGCGGAAGCGCCGCATCAGGCTCATGAACGGCCGCGAGAAGGCGCCGGCGGCGAGGAACGGCACCCCGAGCCCGGCGGCGTAGACGGCGAGCAGCGCCGCCCCTTCCCCGACCGTGTCGCGGCTGGCGGCGACGCCGAGGATGGTGGCCAGCACCGGGCCGATGCAGGGGGTCCAGCCGAAGCCGAAGGCGAGGCCGACGAGATAGGCGCCGAGCGGCCCGGCGGGCCGGCGGTCGACCCGCACCCTCGCCTCGCGATAGAGCAGCGGGATACGGAAGAGACCGAGGAAGTGCAGGCCCATGACGATGATGGCGATGCCGGCGGCGGGCGCCAGGACGTCGAGATGGGCGCGCACCAGCGAGCCGAACACCGAGGCGGTGGCGCCCATCGCGACGAAGACGGTGGCGAAGCCGGCGACGAAGGCGACCGACGACCAGAAGATGCGGCGGCGGGCGGCCTCCCAACCGGAGCCGCTCATCTCGTCGAGGCTGGCGCCGGCGATGAAGGCGAGATAGGGCGGCACGAGCGGCAGGACGCAGGGGCTGACGAAGGACAGGAGACCGGCGCCGAAGGTGCCGAGAATGGTCAAATCGGACGTCATGAACCGCGGATCTCCTCGTCGCGCCGTCTGGTGAGGGGTACCTAACGGAAATCGCGGCGAAGAGAAAATCACCTTCGCGCCAACGCGGAATTGATCGATGTGGAGGGACCGTCGGAATCGGTCGCGACGCTTGACCGTTCCGGCTCGCTCCCCTTATGGTCCGGCCGCGCTGGGGGCCGGTAGCTCAGCGGTAGAGCACGTGACTTTTAATCATGTGGTCGCGGGTTCGATCCCCGCCCGGCTCACCAATCCGATCGACGAGACGCTCCCCCTTCGCGCGACCCGACGACCTCGCGGTTTTACCCGGCTCGACCCGCCGCTTTGAAGAGACTGCCGGCGAGTTCTCGGTGTCGCGATCGGCCTCGCTTCCCGTCTCGCCCGATCGCGGCGATCACCTCACCTCTCCGAGACGCCTCGGTCGATCCGTCGGCATCGGCGGGCCTCCGGGCTCTCGCGTCGAAACGCCTTTTTTCGTACCTCGCGAATCCATTCCCCGGCGCGCCGCCTCTTCTTCTTCGAGGGCTCACCCTCCGAACTCGACAGGAGAAGATCATGTTCTATGCGAAGAATGTCCCCGGTTGGGAACGCGTGCTGCGGATCGTCCTCGGTGCGATGATGCTCGTCGGATCGATCGCCTGGTTCGGGCCGACGGTGACGGGTTGGGCGGTCGGCGTCATGGGCGCGATGGCCGCGATGACCGGTCTCGTCGGCTTCTGTCCCGCCTGCGCGATGGTCGGTCGCCGGCTGAACCATTGAGACCACGCCATGTCGCCTCGACACAACCTCATCCTCCAGGCCCAGACCGGCGACGGCCGGGCTCTCGACCGACTGCTCGCCGAGGCGCAGGTCGACGCGCGCCGCTACGCCATGCGCCACTGCGTGACCAACGACGTCGACGATGCCGTCCAAGAGGCGCTGATGGCGGTGACGCGTCACGTCGCTCGCCTGAAGTCGGCCGGCGCCTTCGCCGGTTGGCTCTTCACCATCGTCAGGCGGGAATGCTCCCGCCTGACGCGGAGGATGTTCGGCCACGACGACATCGACGACGAGCAGGTGGCGAACCGGCTGGCGACGATGCCGATGGACGAATTGCGTCACGAACTGGTGTCGGCGCTCGAGTCCTTGCCACCACAGTATCTGGAGGTCGTCCTGCTGCGGGACTTCGAGGACCTGACGATCGCCGAGATCTGCGAACGGCTCGGCGTCACGGTTCAGGCGGCGAAGGCGCGGCTGCGGCGCGGTCGGCTGCTCGTCCGCGAATACCTCGTCGGCTCCGATCATCCCGGCGCCGCGCCCGTCCCGCGCGTCGACCTCGCCGACTGATCCTCTGCGATCACGTCGGATCACGTCCCGTCACGATCGATCACCGCGGCTCGATGTGAGCCCCGTGCCCCGTAACGAATCTCGGGCGCGACCGTAGAGCCTCTTGCAGCCCCGACCGGGCGCTTCGAACTCGGGAGAAATTCATGTTTTCCAGACGCCACCTCTTCGCCTTCGTCGTCCTCGCCGGCTCGGCGATCTCCGGTTCGGCCTTCGCCGCCGAAAAGGTGCCCTACACCCAGGCGACCTTCGACGCCGCGCAGACGGCCGGGCGCTCCATCCTCGTCGAGGTTCACGCGACTTGGTGCCCGACCTGCAAGGCGCAGGCGCCGATCCTGTCCTCGATCGAAGAGGGCGCCGCCTACGAGAATCTGGTCGTCTTCCACGTCGACTTCGACGGTCAGAAGGACGCCGTCAAACGCTTCGATGCGCGCATGCAGAGCACGCTGATCACCTTCAAGGGCGGCAAGGAGACCGGGCGGTCGGTCGGCGACACCGACCCGACCTCGATCGCCGCCCTGCTCGCCAAGGCGAGCTGAGGAGCGCTGCGATGACCTTCGGCGTGCTCGGCCTCGCCTTCGTCGCGGGGCTCCTCTCGATCCTGTCGCCCTGCGTGTTGCCGCTGCTGCCGATCGTGCTCGGCACCGCGGCGAGCCGTCATCCCGCCGGGCCGATGGCGCTCGCCGCCGGCGTCGCGCTGTCCTTCGTCGCCATCGGCCTGTTCGTCGCGACGATCGGCTTCGCCGTCGGGCTCGACGGCGACGTCTTCCGCGCGACGGCGGCGGTGCTGATGATCCTCGTCGGCGGGGTGCTCGCCCTGCCGACGCTGCAGGTCCGTCTCGCCACCGCCGGCGGCCCGATCAGCAATTGGGCCGACCAGCGGATCGGCGGCATCCGGTCGGAAGGTCTCGCCGGTCAGTTCGCCGTCGGCGTCCTGCTCGGCGCGGTGTGGAGCCCCTGCGCCGGACCGACGCTCGGAGCGGCCTCGGTGTTGGCGGCGCGAGGCACCTCGCTCGGCGACGTCGCGGCGACCATGGCGGTGTTCGGCATCGGCGCGGCGACGCCGCTGATGGCGATCGGGCTCGCCTCTCGCCGCTTGACCGCGCGTTGGCGCGATCGCCTGCTCTCCGGCGGCAAAGGCGCCAAGATCGCCCTCGGCGTCTTCCTGGTGCTGCTCGGATCGGCGATCCTGTCCGGTTTCGACAAGCGGATCGAGACGATCCTCGTCGCCCTCTCGCCCGATTGGCTCACGGCGCTGACGACGCGCTTCTGACGGAAGCCTCCCCGCGTCGCCCGTGCCGTCTGCGGCGACGCGGGCAACGCGGTGATCGGAAGACGACGTCGGCCGAATCACCGCGATCGTCAGGGCACGCGCACGTGCACCACGGCGAGATCGTCGCCGTAGAGCCGCTTCCAGCCGGGACTGCGGTCGAGCCACGCGACCGCCGGGCGATTCGCCTCGAGCAGCGTCCATCCGATGCGCGGGTCGGCGAGGAGCCGGTCGAGACCGCGTGGATCGGCGAGCGTCACCGCCTTCGCCCAGGCGTCGACGCGTGCCGCCCCGAACAGCTCGGTTCGGCCGTCGACGAAGGTGCGCACCCCTTCGGCGATCAACCAGCCGCCGAAATCGTAGTCGTTGAAGACCTCGCCGGCGGGATGCGCGGCGCGGACGGCCGCC
>JAAYVT010000391.1 GCA_012517025.1 Phyllobacteriaceae bacterium
CGGGAGCGGCGGCGGGAGCCGGCGTCGCCGGCTTCTCGACCGGCTTGGCGGCCGCCGGGGCGACCTCGCCGGCCGACACGATCAGACGGCCGCGTCCGCTCGCCGGATCGCCGAGTGCCTGCCGCGTCATCGCCTCGCCGGCACTGGCGGCGTCGGTGGCGTGCAGCACGTCGACGACGTAGCCGTCGCGTTCGCGGAAGCCGCGCACGTCGGTCCCCGGCGCGACGGTGAAGACGATCTTGAGCCCCTCCGGCGCCGGATCGGCGAAGACGTCGACTAGCCCCGCGACCGGCTCGACGTCGATCGGGGCGAAGTCGATCGGCGCGCTGCGATTGAACCGCAGCGTGACGCGATCGCCGTCGCGCGAGAACGCCGCGTCGAACGGCAGGTTCCAGCCGAAGGCGAAGCGCGTGAAGGTCGGCAGCCGTCCGACCCGGAAGTCGAGCTTGGGCTGCATGTGGATGCCGGACTTGGCGAATTCGGCGTCGCGTGCCGCCCGCATCGCCGCCTCGGCGCGTTTCGCCAGCGCGTCGATCACCTCCGGCGGCAGCGGCGGCGGCGCACCCGTCCACTTGGCCGGCAGGAAGTCGACGAACAGCTTTTCGCCCGCCTCCATCGTGTTGACGCGCACCTGCCGCGCCAGTGCGATGCGCACCGACTTGCCCTCGGGATCGCGTCGCGCCACCGTCACGTAGGGCGCCAGTCGCGCCGCCAGCTGATCGACGTCGATGCCGACCTCGTCGGAGAACTCCAGCACCACCACGCCGTTGTTCTGCTTCACCGAATAGGGCGGGATGAGGTTGCGGTCGCGGAAGGTCAGGACGAGCCGGCCGTAGCCCTTCTCGAGCGTCGTGGCGACGTCCGCCGTGAGCTTCTCCGCCCGCCCCGGCAACGGCTGTGCGATCGTCATCAGCGCGGCCAGCGCGACGCCGAGCAGCGCCCGCGTCCGCGCGCCGGTGCACCGCGCCGAAGCACGGACCCGAGCGGGGCGAGGAGGAAACGGCGAGACCAGGAACACGAGCACGAATCCGACGCGAGAACTCGATGCTCGACCCTAGGCGAACGCGGTGAACGTCGAGTTAAGCCGTCTCGCCGTCGGGGAAATCGCCGTGCCGGGCGGGATCCTCGGCCGATCAGCTGCGTCCCTGGATCTTCGGCAGCTCGGTCTGCGGCGCCGGGGTGGCCGGGACGGCCTCGCGCTGGCGGCGATTGGAGAGCTCGACGGTCAGCTTCTCCGCCTGATCCGACGCCATCTTGGAGACGACGTCGCCGAGCTTCTTCGGGTTCATCTGCCGCGCGATCTCGGCGAGCAGGGAGATGTCGAGCTTGTCGAACACCCGCGCCGCGTCCTTGGCCTTCATCGACTCGTACATCTTCACGAGATCGGAGATCTGCTGCGAATTGCCCTCGTCCTTGGCCTTGGCGGCCTCGCCGAGCTTCGCCTCCATCCCCTTCATCTCGTCGATCCGCTTGGCGATGCGGCCTTCGGTCGCGCGCAGCAGATCCTCGCGCATCTGCAGCTGACGTTCCATCTCGTCGAGCTGTTTGCGGCGTTCGGCCAGCTTCTGCAGGATCTCGATCTCGGAGAGCAGCTCCTGACCCGGCACCGGCTTGGCCTCGATCGGCTTGTCGCCGGAGACCTTGGTCTCCACCTTCGACGGCGTCACCCCGGCACCGTGACCGCCCGCTTCGGCCGGCGGCGCGCCGTGCTCACCCTCTTTCGGCTTCTGTTCGCCGCCCTCCGACGAGCCGGTGGCGATCATGTCGACCTCGCGCCCGGTCACCGGATCGAGCGCGACCACTTCCCGTCCGACCCCTGCCCGCTCGCGCGCGCCCCCGAACCCGAGCTCCACGACCTTGAGGCCGAGGAGCACGAGCGCGGCGGCGACGACGAGCGGGAGCAGCCGGATCTTCGTCATGCCGCGACGCTCCGCGCCTTCATCTGGCCGATGCGGCGGTTGGCTTCCTCGGCGCGGGCGCGCAGGTCACCGAGCCGGGCGGCGTGATCGGCGACCGTCGCCTCGGCGGTGCGCGCCACCGGCGCGACGACCGGCGTCGGCTCGGGCACGGCACGCGCCGCCTCGGTGATGCGGATGATGCGGTTGAGCAGCTTCTCGCCCTCGCCGATCTCGCGGCCGATCTCCTGCGAGAAGAACTCCGCCTCGCGCAGCCGCTGGGCGAGCGTCTTGTCGGCGTCCGCCGCGGTGTCCTTCAGCCCGACGATCGCCCGTTCGGCGATCTCGGTGGCCGTCAGCAGCTCGGAGATGGTGGCGCGCAGATTGGCCTCGTCGGCCCTGAGGCGCTTCAGACGCTTGTCGAGGAGAATGCAGTAACCGATGGTGGTGGCCAGCAGAACCGCCACGAGCCCCTCGACGGCCAGATCGATCCAAGTGGTCGTCATGACGTCTGCATCTCCCTCTTGGTGGCCGCCTTCTCGAAGGCGGCGAGCGTCATCTTCGGCCGTCGCAGGTCGCGGTCGACGCGGATCGAGATCCGTTCGCCCGAGCGTCCCATGCTGCCCTCGGTGAGGGCGACGGCGCCGCATTTGATGGTGACGGGGTCGCGCGGACCGACGTCGAACACCAGCGTCTGGCCGACCTCGAGGCCGAGGATCTGCCCGAGCGACATCTCGCGCTCGAACAACACCGCGTCGACCGAGATTTCGGCGGCGTGGATCTCGGTGGCCAGATGCCCCTCCCAGATCGGATCGCGCCCGAACTTCTCGCCCATGAACATCTGCAGCAGCAGGTCGCGGATCGGCTCGAGCGTGGCGTAGGGGATGAGGATCTCGATCTTGCCGCCGCGATCCTCCATGTCGATGCGGAACTCCGCCAGGATGGCGGCGTTGGCCGGGCGCGACACGGCGGCGAAGCGGGGATTGTTCTCCAGCCGCTCCAGATTGAACTGCACGCGCGAGAGCGGCGCGAAGGCCTGCTCGGCGTCGGCGAGCACCACCTCGATCATGCGGCGGACGAGATTGGTCTCGATCGTGGTGTAGGGCCGACCCTCGACCCGGATCGGCGCGGTGCCGCGCCCACCGCCGAGCAACACGTCGATGATCGAATAGATCAGGCTCGAATCGACGGTGACGAGACCGAAGTTCTCCCACTCCTCCGCCTTGAACACGCCCAGGATCGCCGGCAGCGGGATCGAGTTGAGATAGTCGCCGAAGCGCACCGAGGTGATGCTGTCGAGCGACACCTCGACGTTGTCGGAGGTGAAGTTGCGCAGCGAAGTGGTGGTCAGCCGCACCAGCCGGTCGAAGACGATCTCCAGCATCGGCAGACGCTCGTAGGAGACCATCGCCGAATTGATCAGCGCGCGGATGCCGGACTGGTCGGAAGACAGCTGCTCGTCGATGTCGAAGCCGAGGAGGTTGTCGATCTCCTCCTGATTGAGGATGCGGTCGCCGCCGCGCGACGCGCCCTCCATGTCGAACTCGGCGTCGTCGAAGCCGGCGAGCCCGGCGGCGAGCTCTTCCCCGCCCGCGACACCCTGCTCGGCGAGCGCGGCGCCCCAGTCGGCGGCGAGATCGTCGCCGTCGTCCTCGCCGCCCTTCTGCTCGGACAGCGCGGCGCCCCAGGCGGCGTCCAGATCCTCGAGTTCGTCGTCTTCACCGGCCATCGCCGCGCCTCACTGCACCAGGATTTCCTTGAACAACACCGCGTCGACGTGGGCCGGTGCGATCGCCGTGTTGATCCGGCGCTGCAATTCCTCTTTGACCCGGTAGAGGCCGGCCGACCCGTCGAGGTCGGACGCCCGGAGCTCGCGCAGATAGACCTGGAAGGCGTCGAGCACGCGCGGCAACACCGGGGTGATCCTGTCCACCGTCTCCTTGTTGGAGACCTCGAGCGCGACCTTGACCTTGAGGAAGGCCGGCCGGCCGTCGACGGCGGAGAGGTTCACCGTCATGTCGGGCAGATCGACGTACATGACGGTCTTCGCTGCCTCGGCGTGGCCGGCCGCGTCCGCGGGTTTCGGCTTCGAAGAGAAGGCTCCCATGAAGAACGCGCCGGCACCACCGAGCGCCACGAGCACCAGCGCGCCGGCTCCGATCATGATGAACAGCTTCTTCTTGCCGCCCGCCGCTTCGCCGTCGCCGCCTTCGGCGCCGGCATCGGCTTCATCGGTTTTGGCGGGCTTCTTGGCCATCGATCTCCCCCGATCGCACGCGAGTCCATCCCCTCGACGATCTAAAGAGAGAATGGTTAACGAGTCGTGAATCTTAACGGTTCGGCAATCTTGGTTGACGAAGGCCGAACCTGCCGGCCTCGCCTGCCGCCCGGCAGATCCTGCCCACCCGAAACGACCGGGAAATTTACCCAACCCATTGATTTACCGATCATTCACCATGTGGCACGGCCCCTGCAACGAGGTCGACGGTCACGACGGCTGGGGAGCCGGCGGGGCCGCCTGGGGAAGAGACACATGGAAAACGCGCAACTCGTCGGACTGTCGCGGCAGATCGTTCTGCGTCGCGAGCTCGACCTGATCGCCAACAACGTCGCCAACGTCGGCACCAACGGCTTCAAGGCGCAGTCGCTGCTCCTGAAGGAAGAGCGGATGCGGCCGGCCGCCGACCTCGACTTCCGCACCACCGATCGCCCGATCTCCTTCGTCCTCGACGACGCCAATCGCTACGACCTTTCCGCCGGGCAGATGATGACGACCGGCAACGATCTCGACGTCGCGGTCGACGGCAAGGGCTGGTTCGCGGTGCAGACCGCCGGCGGCGAGCGCTACACCCGCAACGGCTCCTTCGCGCTCTCGCCCGACGGCACGCTTGTCACCCGCAACGGCGACCCGGTGCTGACCGACGGCGGCCCGCTGGTGCTGCAGGCCGGCGAAGGCCGTCTCACGATCGCCGCCGACGGCACGATCTCCACCTCTCAAGGGGTGCGCGGCAAGCTCCGCGTCGTCGAATTCGCCGACGCCGGCGCGCTCAAGAAGGTCGGCGAGACCCTGTTCGAAGGCACCAATCCCCAGCCGGCGGCCCTTCCCCGCGTCGTTCAGGGCCAGCTCGAGAAGTCCAACGTCCGCGCCGTCGAACAGATCTCGCGCCTGATCGAGGTCGGCCGCTCCTACGAGCAGGTCTCCTCCTGGATGGCCAAATCCGACGAGATGCGCCGCGACGCCATCGACAAACTGGCGCAGACCGCCTGAGGGGAGAGACGAGGATGAAGGCACTCTACATCGCCGCCTCCGGCATGGCCGCCCAGGAGATGAACGTCGAACTCATCTCCAACAACATCGCCAACATGCGCACCACCGGCTTCAAGCGCCAGCGCGTTGACTTCCAGGACCTGCTCTATCAAGACATGCGCCGGGTCGGCACCCAGACCTCGGAGAGCGGCAACATCCTGCCGACCGGCGTGCAGATCGGCTCGGGCGTGCGCGCCGCCGCCACCCCCCGCATCATGTCGCAGGGCACCCTGTCGTCGACCGA
>JAAYVT010000392.1 GCA_012517025.1 Phyllobacteriaceae bacterium
GCATCCTCGGGTTGGCGCTGATCGGGCTGGTCGGCGCGGTGCTCGGCGTCTGGCTGGTGTTCATGCGCGATCCCGGCGGCGGCGAGCCGCAGGCCGTGGTCAAGCTCGACCGCTCCGACACCGGCATCCCGAAGAGCGACGTCGCCGTCGCCGAGCCGCCGCGCGAACCCGGTGCCGCCGGTGCCGACGCCCCGGCGCAGCAGGGCGTCTCCGAGGTCGCTCCCGTCCCCGGCAAGGGCCTCGAGCCGGTGCCGGCGCGCCGCGTTCCCGAGGTCGCCGAGGGCCAGCCGCTGTCCACCCAGCCGGTGCCGCGCGTCGCCGAGAAGACCCGCTGGGGCCTTCTGCCGCGCATCGCCTCCGACGGCACCCGCCCGCTCGACGTCTATGCCCGTCCGGTGCCGCGCCGGCCGCAGGCGGTGCCCCGCGTCGTGCTGATCGTCGGTGGCCTCGGCATCTCGCAGACCTCGACGCAAGAGGCGCTGCGCGTCCTCGGCCCCGACGTCACCCTCGCCTTCGCCCCCTACGGCGCGAGCCTCGATCGCTGGATGCAGAAGGCGCGCGCCGACGGCCACGAGCTGCTGCTGCAGATCCCGATGGAGCCCTTCGACTATCCCGACAACGACCCCGGTCCGCAGACCCTGCTGGTGAACGCCCCCACCGACGCCAACACCGACCGGCTGATGACGTCGCTCGCCCGGCTCACCAACTACGTCGGCATCGTCAACTACATGGGCGCCCGCTACACCGCCGACCCGACCGCCCTCGCCGCCACCCTGACCGAGCTCGGCCGGCGCGGCCTGATGTACGTCGACGACGGCTCGTCGTCGCGATCGACTGCCGAGGCCACCGCCCGCACCACCCATGTGCCCTTCGCCCGCGCCGATCTGGTGATCGACGAGATCAGCCGCGACGACGCCATCCGCGCCCGCCTGACCCAGCTCGAGCAGATCGCCCGGACCAAGGGCGTCGCCGTCGGCACCGCCTCGGCCCTGCCGATCTCGCTCAAGGCGCTGCAGACCTGGATCCAGACCCTCGACAGCCGAGGCTTGGTGCTGGTGCCGGTCAGCGCCGTGGCCGGTCAGGGGTGAGGCCGCGCCGGCCTCACACGCCGATGCCGCGCCGTCGGAGCTCGGTCGACGACAGCGCCGAGCGCGGCCCGTGCAGGACCACCCAGGCCGGCGCCGGCCGCATCGCCAGCCCCGCCGCGTCGATCTCCGCCACCCGCGCTCCGGCGAAGGCCAACGCCGCCGGCGCCGACAGCGGTGTCGTCGAGGCGTCCGGCCGATCGACCACCGCCATCGGCAACGCCGTGACGATGCGCCGCCACTGTTGCCAGCGGTGGAAGCTCGCCAGATTGTCGGCTCCCATCACCCAGACGAAGCGCACCTCCGGCCGTCGCGTCACCAGCCGCTCGACCGTCCGCCACGTGTAGGGCGAGCCGAACGCCGCCTCGAAGGCGGTCACGGTGATGCGCGGATCGTCGAAGAGCCGCCGCGCCGCGTCGAGACGACGCGACAGCGAGGGAAGGCCGGCGCGTTCCTTGAGCGGATTGCCCGGCGTCACCAGCACCCACAGCCGATCGAGCCCGAGCCGGGCGATCGCCGTCCGCGCCACGTGCAGATGGCCGAGATGCGGCGGGTTGAACGAACCGCCGAAGAGCCCGACCTTCAACCCCGCCGTCGTCGGCGGCACCAGGAGATCCCCTCGCGCCGGGCCGATCGTCGCGCCGCCGAGAGGGTCTCCGGCCGCGGCGGCCATCAGGGCCGGGTCTGCCCGGTGCCGGTGACCCGGTACTTGAACGACACCAGTTGATCGACGCCGACCGGTCCGCGCGCGTGCATCTTGCCGGTGGCGATGCCGATCTCCGCCCCCATGCCGAATTCGCCGCCGTCGGCGAACTGGGTCGAGGCGTTCAACAGCAGGATCGCCGAATCGATCTCGTTCAGGAACCGCGCCGCCGTCGCCGGGTTCTCGGTGACGATTGCCTCGGTGTGGTGCGAGCCGTAATGCTCGACGTGCGCGATCGCCCCGTCGACCCCGTCGACCAGCGCGACCGAGATGATCGCGTCGAGATATTCGGTCGACCAATCGGCTTCGTTCGCCGGCTTCATCTCCGGCAGCAGCGCCCGCACCTCGTCCGGGGCGCGGATCTCGCAGCCCTTCTCGGCGAGCGCCGTCACGATCGGCGCGAGATGCGTCGCCGCGCAGGCGCGATCGACCAGCAGCGTTTCCGCCGCGCCGCAGATGCCGGTGCGCCGGAGCTTGGCGTTGAGGACGATCTTCACCGCCATGTCGAGATCGGCCTCGCGGTCGACGTAGACGTGGCAGATGCCCTCGAGATGGGAGAACACCGGCACCCGCGCCTCGCTCTGGACGCGCGCCACCAGCGACTTGCCGCCGCGCGGCACGATCACGTCGATCGCGCCCGAGAGCCCGCCGAGCATCAGCCCGACCGCCGCACGATCCGCCGTCGGCACCAGCTGCACCGCGTCCGCCGGCAGGCCGGCGGCGACGAGGCCGCGCCCGAGCGCCGCGACGATCGCGCTCGACGAACGCAGCGCGTCGGAACCGCCGCGCAGGATCGCGGCGTTGCCGGCCTTCAGGCACAAGGCGCCGGCGTCGGCGGTGACGTTCGGTCGGCTCTCGTAGATGATGCCGATGACGCCGAGCGGCGTCGCCACCCGCTCGATGTGCAGCCCGTTCGGGCTATCCCAGGCGGCGAGCACCCGGCCGACCGGATCGCCGAGCCCGGCGATGTCCTCGAGCCCCTTGGCCATCGCCTCGATGCGATCGTCGGTGAGCACCAGCCGGTCGATGAACGAGCCGGAAAGCCCCTTCGCCTTCCCGTCGGCGACGTCGAGGGCGTTGGCGGCGAGGATCGCGTCGCGTGCCGCCCGGATCTCCCCGGCCATGGCGAGGAGCGCGGCGTTCTTCGCCGCAGTCGGCGCGAGCGCGAGGGCCCGCGCGGCGCGCCGCGCCCGCTCGCCGATCTCCGCCATCACCGTCTCGACCGAGCCGGTCGCCTGTTTCTCCAGCGCCGCCATCATTCCCCCCTCATGACCATGTGGTCGCGATGGATCATCTCCTTGCGACCGGTATATCCGAGGATCGCCTCGATTTCATGGGTCTTGCGCCCCAGGATCAGCTCCGCGTCGGCGAGATCGAAGGCGGTGAGGCCGCGTCCGAGATCCTCGCCCTCCGGACCGACGATGCGGATGGTGTCGCCGCGATGGAAGTGCCCCTCGACGCGGGTGCAACCCGCCGGCAACAGGCTCTTGCCCGAGTGCAACGCGCGCACCGCGCCGGCGTCGACGTGCACCGCGCCGCGCTCGTCGAGCGAGCCGGCGATCCACTTCTTGCGCGCCGTCACCGGATCGGCGGAGGCGAGGAACCACGTCGCCGGTTCGCCCTTGGAGATCGCGGCGAGCGGCGACAACCGCTTGCCGAGCGTGATCACCATCGCGGTGCCGCCCTCGGTGGCGATCTTGCCGGCGTCGATTTTGGTCTTCATGCCGCCGCGCGACAGTTCCGATCCCGCGCCGCCGGCCATCGCTTCGATCTCCGGGGTGATCTTCTCGACCAGCGGGATCAGCTTCGCGTCCGGATCGTGCTGCGGCGGGGCGGTGTAGAGCCCGTCGATGTCGGAGAGCAGCACCAGACAGTCGGCCCCGACCATGGTGGCGACCCGCGCCGCCAGCCGATCGTTGTCGCCATAACGGATCTCGGTGGTCGCCACCGTGTCGTTCTCGTTGATGATCGGGATCGCCTTGTGCTCGATCAACGTCCCGAGGGTGGCCCGCGCGTTGAGATAACGCCGCCGATCCTCGGTGTCGTCGAGGGTGAGGAGGACCTGCGCGGCGGTGAAGCCGTGACTGCCGAGGATCTCCGAATAGGCCCGCGCCAACGCGATCTGGCCGACCGAGGCCGCCGCCTGGCTCTCCTCCAGCGCCAGCTTGCGCTTCGGCAGGCCGAGCCGGCCGCGCCCGAGCGCGATCGCTCCGGAGGAGACGAGCAGCACCTCCCGCCCCTCCTTCATCAACCGCGCCACGTCGGCGGCGAGGCTCTCCAGCCACGGCCAATGGATGTCGCCGGTGGCGCGATCGACCAGCAGGGCCGAGCCGATCTTGACGACGATGCGATGATGGGATTCGAGACGGCGGATCATGTCGGAGAGACCTCGAGGGACGCGACGCCCCCTCCCGCACCACGCGGATCGGCTGGCCTTAGCGGCGAACCGACGGCGGATCAAGCCTCTCGCGGCGCGCGAGAGGCGCGGGAAAGCGTCACGGTCGCCAGGTCTCGGCCTTGGCCGCGGGCACTTCGAGATCTTCGGCCGCGTCGGCCTGATCGATCGCCCGGCGCAGCGCCCTGAGCGCCTTCTCGACGTTCTCGCCGGTCGGCGACGACAGCTGCAGCGGCACCCGCCGCGCCGCCTTCTTGAGCGCCGCCGCCTTGGTCTCGCGCTCCTCGACCGAAAGGCTGTCGACCTTGGTCAGCGCCACGATCTCGGGCTTCTGGGCGAGCCCGCCGCCATAGGCCTTGAGCTCGCGACGGATCACCTTGTAGGCCTCCGCGACGTCGTCCTGGGTGCCGTCGACCAGATGCAGCAGCACCCGGCAACGCTCGACGTGACCGAGGAAGCGATCGCCGAGCCCCAGCCCCTCGTGCGCCCCCTCGATCAGCCCGGGAATGTCGGCGAGCACGAACTCGCGCCCGTCGACCCGGACGACGCCGAGGCCGGGATGCAGCGTGGTGAAGGGATAGTCGGCGATCTTCGGCTTGGCCGAGGTGACGGCGGCCAGGAACGTCGACTTGCCGGCGTTGGGCAGACCGACCAGACCGGCGTCGGCGATCAGCTTGAGCCGCAGCCACAGCCACTTCTCCTCGCCCTCCTCGCCGGGATTGGCGCGCCGCGGCGCCCGATTGGTCGAGGACTTGAAGCGATCGTTGCCGAAACCGCCGTTGCCGCCGCGCGCCAGCAGCACCCGCTCGCCGACCTCGGTCATGTCGGCGACCAGCGTCTCGCCGTCCTCCTCGAGGATCTCGGTGCCCTTCGGCACCTTCAGCACGATGTCGTCGCCCTTGGCGCCGTGACGGTTGCGGCCCATGCCGTGCTGGCCGGTCGCCGCCTTGAAGTGCTGCTGATAGCGGTAGTCGATCAGAGTGTTGAGCCCGTCGACGCATTCGACCCAGACGTCGCCGCCGCGCCCACCGTCGCCGCCGTCCGGACCACCGAACTCGATGAACTTCTCGCGTCGGAACGACACGCAGCCCGCCCCGCCGTTGCCGGACCGGACGAAGACCTTGGCCTGATCGAGAAACTTCATCTCACACCTCGTCTCGCTCCCGCACCGCCGGCGCGGGAGCCTTCCGGAGTTTCGACCGGACGACGGCCGTCGTCACGCGCCGACGGCGGTCTTCGCCCAATTGCGGATCGACGTCCAGATCGAACGCTCCAACCGGAAGCGTTCGATCGGCACCAGACCGCGATGATAGAGCGACGGCCCCATGCCCTGCCCGGCATACTGGAAACCGCACTTCTCCAGCACCCGCCGCGACGCCCCGTTGGTGACCCGCGCCGTCGCCGCCAGCGCCCCGGCCCCCAGCGCCTCGAAGGCGTGATCGCACAGCGCCTGCGCCGCCTCGGTGGCGAGCCCCTGGTTCCAATACGGCCGGCCGATCCAATACCCCAGGACGTGGCGCTCGCCGTCGCGCGGCATCAGCCCGACCATGCCGACGAAGGCCGCCGCCTCGTCCTTCAGATAGAGCCCGAGGTTCCACCGCGTCGGCCCCTCCTCGACGTTGTCGACGAAGGCGAGCGCGTCGTCGAGACGGTAGGGATGCGGCATGCTCGACAGGTTCTCGGCCACCGCGACGTCGTTCGCCAACTCGGCGATGCGCGTCGCGTCGGCCCGGACCGGGCGCCTCAGGATCAGCCGCGGCGTCTCGACGACGAGGCCGGGCAGCCGTTCGGGTGGGATTTCGGCCGTCGCACTCATGGTTCGGCTCCTCCGTGTCCGCCGCCTTGAGGCGGCATGGGGAAAAAAACGAAAGAGGGAAAGATGGTGCCCCATCTCCCCTCTCGCATTTCCCGCAACCCGGGAGCCGAGATTCAGCGGATCGCGCAGATCCACCGGGTCGATGGGACACCGGCGGATCTCGAGATCATTCGCCGGGTCACTCCGCTGCGGCCGCCGTATTCGTCGGCAGGACGGAGATGTAGGTACGGCCGTTGGCTTTGGCTCGGAATTGTACGCGGCCTTCGATGGTCGCGAAGATGGTGTGATCCGTGCCCATGCCTACGCCCGTGCCCGGATGCCACTTGGTGCCGCGCTGACGCGCGATGATGTTGCCCGGGACCACCGCCTGATCGCCGAACTTCTTGACGCCGAGGCGCTTGGACTCGGAATCGCGCCCGTTGCGCGAAGAACCGCCGGCCTTTTTGTGAGCCATGGGTGTGCTCCTTACGTTTTCTCTGTCGTCCCGCGCCGGCCGATCCGCCGGGGAACGAGGAACCTTGCGAACCTCCGGCCCCTACGGCCGGAAGACGGGATCAGGCGTTGATCGCGGTGATCTTCACCTTGGTCTGCTCCTGACGGTGACCTTCCTTGCGGCGCCAGCTCTTGCGGCGGCGCTTCTTGAAGATGATCACCTTCTTGGCCCGGCCCTGCTCGACCACGGTGCCGGAAACGCTGGCACCGGCGACCGTCGGCGCGCCGACCACGGTGGTCTCGCCACCGACCAGGAGAACCTCGTCGAACGTGACCGCATCACCCGCCTCGCCGGCGACCTTCTCGATGACGATCACGTCGTCGGCGGCGACCTTGTACTGCTTGCCGCCCGTCTTGATGACCGCGAACATGTGTTTCTCACCTTCTGTCTCGTCACGCGCCCTTCGGCGCCGTGCCGTCCCCGACGATCGAAATCGCCGGTTCCGACGCCCACCCGGTTCGGGGCGGATCCCGCCGCCGGCCGAAACCGGAAGCGGCGCGTCGTCGCACGGACTTGGAAACGAACCGAACCGGCGCGTCTCCGGTGCCCTCTCTCGAGGGGATCGGACACGAACGCCGGGGTCGTCTGAGCCTCGGGCAGCGCTGAGGCCGGTCTCCCGGCCCTTCGCGAATGCCGATTTCCATAAGGAAGCCGCCGTCTCCTGTCAACGCGCGAAC
>JAAYVT010000393.1 GCA_012517025.1 Phyllobacteriaceae bacterium
CCCCGGACGCCGGCGCGGCGACGCCGGTCGGTCCTGCCGGTACGATCGCGGCGGCCGCCGGGGCGGCGGCGGTCGGCGGTGCCTTCGTCGTCGCGGCGAGCGCCGCGCACGCCGCCCACACCCACGACGCGCCGTCGCCGGCCTCCGAGGCCGCGCCTTCCGACGGCGATGATGGCGTCGACACCGCCACCGGTGCGCCCCTCGACGACGCGCCGAGCTTCGATCTTTCCGACGACGACGGATCGGCGGACGGCGACGGTGGCGACGGCGGATCTTCGGGGGGCGGCGACGGCGACCCGTGAGCCGATCGATCAGCCGCGTCGATCGAACCGATCAGCAGATTTCACTGGATCGCGCGGACGTCTCGGCCGATCGTCGGCCGTCCCACCGCGTCCCGCTCCCATTCGATCCGCCCGTTCGGCGGATATCCGAGGTTTCATGGCTTCCCCGACGACTTCCTCGGCGGACGGCTCCGCCGCCGCGTTCGCCTCGCCGCCGTCCGGCCGTTTCGGCGCCTACGAGAGCCTGCTCTACGGGGTGACGGTGTTCGGCTGGTCGACCAGTTGGATCGCCATGAAGATGCAGGTCGCCACCTCGGTGCCGGAGACGGCGCTGTTCTGGCGCTTCGTGGTGTCGGCGGCGGTGATGTGGGGCTGGGTGGTGGTGGCGCGGCTGCCGGCGCGCTTCCCGGCGCGGATGCATCTCGGCTTCGCCGCGCTCGGTGTGTTCATCTTCTCGATGAACTTCGATTTCTTCTATCACGCCGCCTCGGGCCTGCCCTCCGGCCTGCTGTCGGTGATCTTCTCGCTCGCCTCGGTGATCAATTTGCTGATGGGCCGGATCGTCTTCGGCCATCGCGTCGCGCCGCGGGTGCTGGTCGGCGGCCTGCTCGGCTTCGGCGGGGTGGCGGCGATGTTCTGGCCGCGCATCGCCGGCGCCGCCTTCGACGGCGCCGCGCTGGTCGCCCTCGGCCTCGGCCTCGTCGGCACCACCTTCTTCTGCACCGGCAACATGCTGTCGAGCGTGGTGCAGCGGCGCGGCGTGCCGGTGATCTCGGCCGCCGCCTGGGGCATGACCTGGGCGATCGGCATCCTCGCGGTGGCGGTTCTCGTCTCCGGCGGCGGCTTCACCGTCGAGCCGTCGCTCACCTGGATCGGCTCGCTGCTGTGGCTGGCGCTGTTCTCCTCGGTCGCCGCCTTCTGGGCCTACCTGACCCTGCTCGGCCGCATCGGCGCGGCGCGGGCCGGCTACGCCACCGTGATGTTCCCGGTCTTCGCCCTGGCGATCTCGACGGTGTTCGAGGGCTACGTGTGGACCGTGCCGGCGATCGTCGGACTGATCGCGGTGATGGCCGGCAATCTCTTCGTGTTGCGCCACTGAGCGCCGCGCCGCAGGCTTTTACCCTCCCGAAGGATCTCGGGCGTAGCCTGACGTGCGAGGAGAGGTCGCTCATGCCCGTCACCGCCCGTCCGATGCCCCGTTCCGCCGTCGCGCGCGCCGGTGCGCCCGCCCGCCGGCCGAGCCGTCCCCCGCCGGCGCATCGCCCGCCTCCGCACCGCCAGTCGAGCGGCGACGTCGCCCGTCTGGTCTTGATCGGCGCCGCCATCGCGGTGGCCGGTGCGATCGGCGTCGGCGTCATCTGGGAATACGGCGCGGCGCGCAATCTGTCGGTGCCGCCGGGCGCGATCGGCGCCGGCGCCGATGCCGCGCCGCCGGGAGGCCGATCGACGACGATGTACCGCGATCTGCACGACGGCCGCATCATGGTGATGGAGATCGGTCCCGGCGGCACCCGCCTGAAGGGCACCGTGTCGAAGTCCGAAGTGCCGCTCGCCAACGACGTCGATCGCGAAGGCGGCACCTCGCAGAAGGCGCCCGAGCCCTCGGCCTCCGATCGCGTCAACGCCCTCGGCTCGGCGTTCCGCTGAGCCGTCAGTCGATCGCCGCGCCCGACGCCGAGGAGAGGTTGTCGAGCGAGGAGACGACGTGGCCGATCAGCGCCTCCACCACCGTGCTCGCCGGTTCGCGCGAGCGCACCAACCCGATCTCGACCATCGGCAGTCGCGGCAGTCCCTCGCGCTCGCCGAGCACCCGCATCCCCGGTCGCAGCGCCGATTCCGGCAGCACCGACACCGCCAGACCGGCGAGCACCGCCGCCCCGACCGCCGTCGAGTTCCACGACACGTAGAGCAGACGATGCCGGCGCCCCGCCGCCTCGAGCCCCTCCAACGCCGCCCGCCGCCAGTCGCAGGTCGGCCGCCCCAGCGCCACCGGCAGCGGGTCGAGCTCGTGCGCGGCATGGCGTTGCGAACCCACCCACAGCAGCGGCTCGCGACGGATGATCTCCGCCGGCCCCTTCTCGCGCACGTGGGTGATGATCGCGACGTCCAGCTCGCCCGCCGTGATCGCCTCGACCAGATTGGGCGTCGGGGCGCACACCACCGTCACCTCGGCGCGCGGGTTGGAGGCGGCGAAGCGGGCGAGGATTTCCGGCAGGAAGCGGTCGGCGTAGTCGTCCGGCGTGCCGAGCCGGACCCGGCCGCTCAGCTCCGCCTCGCGGAACACCGCCAGCGTCTCGTCGTTGAGCCGCAGCAGGCGGCGGGCATGAACGAGCAGCCGCTCGCCGTCCTCCGACAGCCGTGAGCCGCGCCCGTCGCGGGCGAAGATCGGCTTGCCGATCCGATCCTCCAACCGCCGCATCTGCATCGACACCGCCGACTGCGTCTTCGCCACCCGATCCGCCGCGCGGGTGAACGAGCCGGTCTCGGCGATGGCGACGAAAGTTTTCAGCTGGTCGAGATCCAAGGTCGCGGGCACGACGAAGCTCCATCAAAATTTTTGAACTTCGAGATTAAGAACATTCGTTGGATCGATCAATCGAAGCCGGGCATGGTGCCGACGTTCCGGTCGCAACCCTCCAACGCGCCGCCGAATCTCCCGATTCGGCGGTCGTTTCGTCGTCGGCCGGTGAATTCGGCAAATCGGAGAGATCCAGAGGAGAGTCCCATGTTCGGTTCGAAGAGCTTCCCATCCGTCCTTTCGGCCGTCGTCCTCGGCGCCGTGGCGAACGGCGTGGCGGTCTTCGGCCGCATCTGGACGGCTCGCCGCCACCGTGGCGCGGTGACGGGCCTGCTCGAGCTCGACGATCACATGCTGCGCGACATCGGCATCACCCGCGGCGACGTCGCCGCCTCGCTGACGATGTCGCCGTTGCGCGATCCCTCGACCCGGTTGCGCATTCTGGCGGTGGAGCGGCGTGCCGCGCGCCGGGCCCAGCGGCGCGAGGTCTTGGAGGCCTGGGGACGGGACGGCGCGATGATCGCCGCGCCGACCCCCGAGCCGACCCCCGAGCCGACCCCCGAGCCGAGCTCACAGGCCTGAGCGCGTCGGCGGCGCATCGGCGGACTTCGACGCGGCGGCGAGATCCGCCGCGTCCGACCAGAACCGGTCGAAGATCGCCTCGAGCGCCTTCTGCTGCTCCGATTGGGCCGCCCGTCCGGCCTCGAACAGCCGCCCGACCGTGCGGCCGGGCGGCGGCACCACGTCTTCGGGGGCGAGCGGCTCGTCGATCGGCGGGCCGCCGTTGTTGAAGCCGCGCAGGAACTCGCCGAGGATCTCGCCGAAGACGTTGGTCGGCCCGATCGGGTTCGGCGTGCGGCGGAGCGTGTCGCCGACCAGCTTCGAGGTGTTGGGGCCGATGGTGTCGGTCAGGATTTCGTCGAGCGTCGGCGCCGCCCGCGGCTTCGGCTCGACCAGCGGCGCCAGCGCCTCGGTCAGCGGATTGGCCTTCAGCACTTCGGAGAAGGCGACCATCGTCTGCTCGGTGGCCAGCGGCAGGGCGATCTCGAGCACCTTGCGGTCGACCCCCGAGGTCGCCGCCACCACGTCGATCACCGCCGCCGTCACTTCGCGCGAGCCGAACAGGCGCCCCAGCGCCTCGCCCCCCGGCATCGAGGCGGCGAAGTCCGGCTTCGGCTTGACCAGCCCCATCATTTCGGCGAGCCCGCGCGGATCGGCGGCGCGGCGGCGGATCGCCGTGGTCACCGCCGGCCACAGCGCGTCGAAGGCGGCGCGGCCCTGATCGGCGGCGACGCCGGACGCCGACAGGAGGTCGGAGAACTTCGCCGGATCCATCAATTTGCCGAGGGCTTCGAGGGTGTCCTGCATGATCTCCGTCCGCGCGGGGGGTACTCGCGGCGATCATCGGCCGGGATGCTCCCCGCGTCAAATCGCCTCTCGTCGAGGGGAGATCGTTCACCGGAGAGGGTCGGTTCGTTCAGGAATTCGCATTTGTCCCGCCCCCGCCGCGTCGTTATGGTGCGCGACCCGACACCCAGGATCCGTTCCCATGGCCCGCGACACCTCCGACGACCGCCCCATCGAAAGCCGCGACGACCTCGTCGCCTGGATCGCGGCGGGAGAGAAGCCGGCCGAGCGCTGGCGCCTCGGCACCGAACACGAGAAGTTCCCGTTCCGCCGCGCCGACGGCGCACCCGTCGCCTACGAGGGTGCGGCCGGCATCCGCGCCCTGCTCGAAGGGCTCGGCGCGCGGACCGGCTGGGAACCGATCTTCGACGGCGAGGCGATCATCGGGCTCGCCGACGACGTCGGCGGCGGCGCCATCAGCCTGGAGCCCGGCGGCCAGTTCGAGCTCTCCGGCGCGCCGGTCGCCGACGTCCACGCCACCCGGGTCGAACTCGATCGTCACCTCGCCGACGTCGCCGCGATCGGCGACGCGCTCGGCCTCGGCTTCGCCGGCCTCGGCACCTCGCCGAAGTGGACGATCGCCGAAACCCCGGTGATGCCGAAGTCGCGCTACCGGATCATGATGAACTACATGCCGAAGGTCGGCAGCCGCGGTCTCGACATGATGTTCCGCACCTCGACGGTGCAGGTGAACCTCGACTTCGCCACGGAAGCCGACATGGTCGCCGAGCTGCGCGTCGGCCTCGCGCTGCAGCCGATTGCCACCGCGCTCTTCGCCGCCTCGCCCTTCCTGGACGGCAAGCCGACCGGCTTCCTCTCCACCCGCTCGGCGATCTGGCTCGACACCGACCGCGATCGCACCGGCATGCTGCCGCGCGCCTTCGCGCCCGACTTCGGCTACGCCTCCTACGTCGAGTGGGCGCTCGACGTGCCGATGTATTTCGTCAAGCGTGGGCCGACCTATCACGACGTCACCGGCACCACCTTCCGGCAGTTCATGGCCGGCGCGCTGAAGGAGCGTCTGCCCGGCGTCGTCCCCGAGATGGGGGATTGGACCAATCATCTCGGCACGCTCTTCCCCGAGGTGCGGTTGAAGCGCTACGTCGAGATGCGCGGCGCCGACGCCGGCCCGCGCGCCCTGATCGCCGCGCTGCCCGCCTTCTGGGTCGGCCTGCTCTACGATTCCGAGGCGCGCGACGCCGCCGCCCGTCTCATCGCCGACTGGACCGCCGGGGAGCGTCAGGCCCTGCGTGACGCCGTGCCGGCGACCGCGCTCGCCACCCCCTTCCGCGACCGCACCGTGCGCGAGGTGGCGCGCGAGGTGCTGGCGATTTCGCGGGACGGCCTGAAGCGCCGCGCCCGTCTCGATGCGGCCGGTCGCGACGAGACCGTTCATCTCGACGTGCTCGACGACATCGTCGCCTCGGGCGTGACCGTCGCCGAGCGTCTCCTCGCCGACTTCGCGGCGAACGGCGGCGACGCCGGGAAGATCCTCGCCGCCGCCGAGATGTGAGGCTCGCGCGGTTCGGACCGGCTGCGCCGACGGATCGTCCGTCGGCGGCGGAGGCTTCTTCTCCCTTCTCACCCGAAGGGAGAAGGACGGCGCGCGCGGTTCGCCCTCGGAGCATCTCTCTTCGCGCGGATGCGGACCGTCTTCCGCCTCACCAGTCGCCGAGTGCCGCCTGGACGACCGCCAGCGCCGCCACCGCCGCCGTGTCGGCGCGCAGGATGCGCGGTCCGAGCGGGATCGGCGTGACGAACGGCTTGGAGCGCAGCACGATGCGCTCCTCTTTCGAGAAGCCGCCCTCCGGCCCGATCAACACGGCGAGCGGCCCACGCTCCAGATCGGAGAGGATGCCGAGCGGATTGGTCGTCTCCTCGTGCTCGTCGCAATAGAGGATGCGGCGGCCGGCGTCGTGGACGTGCCAGGTGTCGAGCAGATGTTCGAGCGTCACCGGCTCGGCGACCGAGGGCAGGGCGATGACGCCGCATTGCTCCGCCGCCTCGACGACGTTGGCCTCCATCCGCTCGGTGTTGATCCGCGTCACCTGGGTGTGACGGGTGATCACCGGGCGGAGCCGTCCCGCCCCCATCTCCACCGCCTTCTGCACCATGTAGTCGAGGCGGGCGTGCTTCAGCGGCGCGAACAGCCAATCGAGATCGGGCAGCGGCGTCTGCGCGCGGGTCTGCTCGACGATGGTGAGCCGGCAGACCCGCCGCCCCGCCGGCACCACGCTCGCCAGCCACTCGCCGTCCTCGCCGTTGAAGACGAGGAGGCGATCGCCCTCGCTCATCCGCAGCACGTTGAGGAGATAGTTCGCCTGCTCACGGTCGAGTTCGACGTCGGCGCCGTCCGCGAGGCGGGCGCGCAGAAACAGGCGTTGCAGGCGAAAATCGTATCGGGCCATGGGCTTCGGCTTCGCGGACGAGGTCGTCGGACGGTCATAGCACGATCCGGGAGGGGAGGGCAGGGCGCCCGGCGCGACGGCGGTGGACGACCGCGATCGGTCGTCTCGCGAGGCGTCGGCATCGCCGGCCGGGCGGCGGGTGGCGACCGAGGCGCCGCCCTCGCAAAGACGGCGGCGACGTGGCTCGACGAGACCACGGCGCGAGGTCGCGGAAGTGATCGCCGGCGATCGAGTGGAATTTCATGATTTTCGACCCGTCGATCACAGCCGACGAAGGAACTCGCACTTGACGTTTTCCTTTGCGGTCACATGTCGTCGGAGCCGGTCGAGACGTTCTCGGATCGAAATCGTCTGCGTCCGCGAGGCGCAGTCCGAGGCCGTGAAGGTCCCGAATTCCAAAACGAAAATCAGGATGGGAAACGCACCATGCGACGAGTTGCTCTCACTCTCGGTTGCCTCACTACGCTTCTGCTTCCGAGCGTCGCGGCCCACGCGGCGGTCGACGTCACGGCCGGCAAGCGACTCTACGTCGACAACTGTCGGCGCTGTCACGGCGCCAGGGCGCAGGGCGGGATCGGCAAGAAGCTCGCGGGCGATGCCGCCTATTGGGATTTCGACGTCTTCAAGCGCACCGTTCTCACCGGCATCGACGACGAAGGGCGCACGATGAAGACGGAAATGCCGCGTTGGGGCACCACCGGCTTCGCCAAGCCGGCCGGCGTCAAACCGAGCGACGACGATCTGAGGAACATTCAGGCCTATCTGCGCACCTTCGGCCGCAAGCGGACGTCGGCGAACTGACCCTCGCGGCGAAACCCTCGCGACGGCGATCCCGCCGCGAGGGGACGTCCGGCGTTCGCCGCCGCCGTCGTCGAGATCTCGACGGTCGACGGCGAGGCCGCCGTCTCCGCCCGGCGGCGGCGGACGATCACTCCAGCTTGCACGAGAGCAGCTGGCACCGGCCGCTCCGCTTGCCGCATTCCTGCATGACGGCCTGCCGCGCCCGCTCCATCGTGCCGCTGCGCGACCAGCTGGTCGCGCCACGATCGCCCTTCGCGGTGCAGTACCAGCTCTCGCGCCGCGGCGTCGCCGGCGGTCCCGGTCGACGCACCGCCGCGCCGGTGCATTGACGCACCAGTGCACGGATGTGATCGGCCGCGCCTTGCACCTCGGTGCGCGGCGTGCGCATGCACCAGTCGAAGTGCATGCGAATGTCGGCGTGCACGCCGCGGCCGTAGTCGAGGCAGGACGGATTGCGCTTCAGTGCGGCGCTCACGACGGCGGCCGTCGTCGACGCGTATTGTGTCCGCAGAAGCGCTTTCCACCGGGCGTCGTGTCGGGGTCGTTGGGCATGGCCCAGGCGACGGTGGCGCCGGTCATCACGGCCAGAGCGCAGACGGCCGCCGAAATCTTGATCATTCTCACACTCGCTCCTCGTCGGTTCACCGCGTCGGTCCACGCGAGCCCTCCTCCGGAAAGGTGCGTCCGCATGGGAGGTCGCATGTCCACGCCCTCGACGATCGATACTCATCCTACGAAGTCGAGATCCGATCGATCAACGCGTTGTTTCGCAGAAACGCTCCGCCATCGGACGATACTGAGCTTTATTATGGAACAAATGAAGAATATGTTGGGCGTGAGTTGGAATTGTTCTGCAAGTGATGGTTTTTCAGTCGACGAAGGTCTGACGCATCTGTCCGTATAAATTACGAGGATGGCGAGGGTCGACGAATCTTCGCGTCGCGGCGCGAATCTCGACGCGGCCGAAGGGTGCGCTCCGCGCGACCCTCGGCGGGCCTGCGGGACCCGCCTTGACGACGGCGTCGCCCACCGCCACGCTCCCGCTCCACCTTCTGTCCGAGGAATCGCGCGTGTCCGAGCCCGCCGCCAACGTCGTCGAATTCTCCGTCTCGGAATTGTCCCGGGCGGTGAAGCGGGCGATCGAGGACGGCTTCGGCTGGGTCCGGGTGCGCGGCGAGGTGTCGGGCTTCCGCGGCGTCCATTCCTCCGGCCACGCCTATTTCTCGCTCAAGGACGCCGACGCCAAGATCGACGCGGTGATCTGGCGCGGCAGCTATCAGAAGCTCAAGGTCAAGCCGCAGGAAGGTCTCGAGGTCGTCGCCACCGGGCGGCTGACCACCTTCCCCGGCTCGTCGAAGTATCAGATCGTGATCGAGAGCCTGGAGCCCGCCGGCGTCGGCGCGCTGATGGCGCTGCTCGAGGAACGCCGCAAGGCCCTCGCCGCCGAGGGTCTGTTCGATCCGGCCCGCAAGGTGGCGCTGCCGCGCCTGCCCAAGGTGATCGGCGTCGTCACCTCGCCGACCGGCGCGGTGATCCGCGACATTCTCCATCGCATCTCCGATCGCTTCCCCGTCCGGGTGATCGTCTGGCCGGTCCGCGTCCAGGGCGAGACTTCGGCGCGCGAGGTCGCCGAGGCGATCGCCGGCTTCGACCGTCTGCCCGCCGACGGCTCGGGCCCGCTGCCGCGCCCCGACGTGCTGATCGTGGCGCGCGGCGGCGGCAGCCTCGAGGATCTGTGGAGCTTCAACGAGGAGATCGTGGTGCGCGCCGCCGCCGCCTGCACGATCCCGCTGGTCTCGGCGATCGGTCACGAGACCGACTGGACGCTGATCGATCAGGCCGCCGACCTGCGCGCGCCCACTCCGACCGGCGCGGCGGAAATGGTGGTGCCGGTGCGTGCCGATCTCCTCGATCAGGTGGACGGTCTCGCCGGTCGCCTCGGCCGCGCCGTGCGCCGGGCGGTCGAGACGAAACGCGGTGAGCTGCGTTCCGCCGCCCGCGCGCTCCCCTCCGCCCGCACCCTGATCGAGACGGCGGGTCAGCGCCTCGACATCGCCGGCGGCCGCCTCGCCCGTGCCCTCGACGCCGCCACCCGCGTCCACGCCACCCGCTTCGCCCGGCTCTCCGGCCGCCTGTCGTCGCGTCTGGTCACCACCCGCCTCGGCCGCGAACGCGACCGCCTCGCCGGTCTCGACGAGCGCGCCGCCCGCGCCGTCCGCCTCGTCGTCGCCCGCCGCGCCGATCGCCTCGCCGGCCTCGCCCAGGTGCTTTCCGCGCTCTCCTATCGCAGCGTGCTGGCGCGCGGCTTCGCCCTGGTGCGCGACGCCGCCGGCCGGCCGATCGCCTCCGCCCGCACCGCCGCGTCGGGCGCCGCGGTGTCGATCGAATTCGCCGACGGCCGTCTCGCCGCGCGGATCGAGGGCGAGGCGCCGCCGGCGGACGTGGTCGAGCCGCCGCCCGCCAAACGTGCCGCCAAACCGCGTCGCAAGGCCGACCCGCCGCCCTCGCAGGGCTCGCTGTTCTGAGCATGGCAGGATCGGGCACGACGAACAGGGAGAAGACGTCATGGATCTCGGAATCGCCGGTCGCAGGGCCATCGTCTGCGCCGCCTCCAAAGGGCTCGGCCGCGCCTCCGCCACCTCGCTCGCCCGCGCCGGCGTCGACGTGCTGATCGTCGCCCGCGGCGCGGCGGCGCTCGAGGAGACCGCCGAGGCGATTCGCCGCGACACCGGCGGCACCGTCTCGACGCTCGCCGCCGACGTGACCACCACCGAGGGCCGCGCCGCCATCCTCGCCGCCCGGCCGGATCCCGACATCCTGGTCAACAACGCCGGCGGCCCG
>JAAYVT010000394.1 GCA_012517025.1 Phyllobacteriaceae bacterium
AAGGCGGCGCACGGCGCCGGCATCCGCGCCGGGTTCGCGGAAGAGATGGATCGGATCGCCGCTTCGCTGCGCGACGGCGAACTCGTCGCCGATCTCGATCGCCGCTACGATTTCGCATACGAAGTCACCGACGGGATCGTGCCGCCGGTCGTCGCCGAGATCCACGACGTCGCCGAGGTCGCCTCCGACCGCCGGCTGATCCTGACGCTCGGAAGCTTCGAGATCGTCCGACCGGCGCGTCTCTCGACCCGGCCGCCCACTTGGCGTGACTATCTTCTCGTCGAGGCCTATTCGGCGCCGGCGCCGACCGCCGTCGGTCCGCGCAACGGCGCGGAGCAGTCCGCCTGGGACGAGGCCTACGGTTCGGCCAAGGAGATCGGTGTCCGCGAGGCACGGGCGACCTTCACCGAGAACCTCGATCGTCTCGATCGAGACCTCGCCGGCATGCGCCGATACCACGAGCTCGCCGCCCGTGGCGCGTTGAGCCTGCCGATCGTCACCACCGGCAAGACCAAGCTGAGGATCTCGAAGAACGGCCGGCGCGCCGATGTCGGCGAGCGGGTCGTCGAGTTGAAAGTGACGCCGAGCTTCAAGGCGGCCTCGCCCGCCGCGTTCAGGTGAGGATAGGCCGATGCCCGCCTGGACCGGCCCTCTCGACGTCTCAGACATCGTCGACCACCCGATCGTCGGCCGCGACGACGTGACCCGCCTCTTGGTGCGCGCCGTCGCGCTCGAAGCCTCGGAGGTGATCTTCCAGACCGGTCGCCCGGTGCTGGCCCAAATCCACGGACGATTGCTGGCGCTCACCCGGCAATGGCTGCAGCCGGCGACGATCTCGCGTATCAGCGTCGACCTCACCGGCACCGACAGCATGATGTCGAAGCTCTATTCCGGGCGCGATGCCGACCGGGCGGTGCCGATCGAGGATCGCTCCGCCATCGATGCGACCGGCGAGCCGTTGCGACATCGTTTTCGTGTCAACCTGACGCCCAATCACTACGAGGGCGACATCGGCGTCCAACTCGTCTGCCGGCACATTCCCTTCATGCCGCCGACGGTCGCCGAGATCGGCGTCGAGCCGGGGATCGTCGCCGAGAGCACGCCGGCGCAAGGCGCGGTCGTCATCGCCGGGGAGACGGGATCGGGCAAGACCACGACCTTCGCCGCCCTGATCCGCCGTGTCCTAGAGGAGCCGACGCCGATCGTCGGCAACGTGCTGACCTTCGAGGCGCCGATCGAGTTCGTCTTCGAGGGGATCTCGAGCGCGACCTGTACGATCTCCCAGCACGAGATCGGCGTTCACCTCGGCTCCTTCGCCGACGGTGTGCGCGGCGCCATGCGCCGCAAGCCGGCGCTGATCGTCGTCGGCGAGGTCCGCGACAGGGAGACGATCGCGGCGATGGTCGAGGCCTCGAATACCGGCCATCCGATCTACACGACGACGCATGCCAACGACGTCGCCTCGATCATTCGCCGTCTGACGCTGAAATTCCCGGCCGAGATGCAGTTCCAGGCCTTCCATGACGTGCTGAGCACGGTGCGTCTGCTGATCAGTCAGGTGCTGGTTCCTCGCGTCGGCGGTGGCCGGACCTGTCTCAGGGAATGGCAGGTGGTGACCGACCCGGTGCGCCGGGAGATTTCGGAAGCCGGTCCCGAGCATGCCACCGTCGTCACCCGCGACATCGTCGATCGCGACGTCGACGGCCGGTCGATGCGCTCCACCGTTCATCTCGCCCATGCCGCCGGCACCATCGATGCCGAGACCGCACGGCGCGTCCTCTATCGCTATGGCTACCGCAATGACCCTCTCGCGGCGTGAACTCCTCGCGGGGCTCCTCCCGTTCGTCGGCCTCTGCTCCTCGTCGAGCGCCGTCGCCGCGGCGATGCCGGCGCCGGCGGAAATGCCCTCCCGGCTCTGGCTCGTGCGGGAGCGCGACGGCACCGAGATCGTGACCGCGTTCCGCAATGGCGGCGGCTACGATCGCGGCGCCGTGCTCGAACTCTCCTGGCTCTGGCGAGACAACGAAGACGGTCGCGCCATCTGGATCGAGCCACACCTCTTTGACGCGCTCGCCGCCATTCAGGTCGGGATCGGCCGCGCCAACGGCGCGCTTCTCCCTCTGGTGCTGACCAGCGGCTGCCGGTCGCCCGCCCACAATGGCGCAACGGAGGGCGCGGCGCGTCAGTCGACGCACATCGACGGGCTCGCCGGCGACGTCCGGATTCCCGGCGTCGAGCCGAAGACCGTCGCGCTGGCGGCCACCATGTGCGGCGCCGGCGGTGTCGGGCTCTATCCGAACCACGTCCACGTCGACGTCTGGCGTCGCCGCTTCTGGGTCGACCCGAAGATCGACGTCGGCGCCGCCCTGCCGGCGGCCCCCCGCCCCTCCTCCGGAAAAGGAAATCCGTCGTGACCGATCTTCAGTGGCGTTGGACTGCTCAGCCCCTCCGTATCGCCGGGCTCCACGCGAGCGTTCTCGCCTTCGGCCCGCTTCTCGTGGTCACCGGCCTCTCGCGCTGGGCCTTCGTCGCGCTCGCGCTCTACGTCGCCTTCCTCTGGTGGTGTCGGCGGGCCGGACGGACGCCGCTCGCGATGATCGCCAGCCTCGACACCCGCTGGGTCCGCCGTGGTCGCTGGCCCGCCTTCTGAGAGATGATGCCGATGCCTGTCCCCTCCCCTGCCCTCGCGCGGGTCGCCGCCGTCGTCGCCGTGCTCGCCGCTCCGCTCCCCGCGTCGGCCGCCTCGACCTGTTCGGTCAAGGCGGCGGCCGACGCCGCCGTGCAGCGGCAGATCACCCTGATCGACGCCGCCAAGGTCAACCCGTCCGACTTCTTCGACGGGGCGAACTCCTGCATCGCCACAAATCTCCTGCAGCAGTTCGACCTCTCGAACCTCATTCCCGACCTGTCCGGGTTTCTGACCTCGGCGGCGCAGAACCTCATCACTCAGGCGCTCAACACCGCCAAACAGCAGGTCTGTTCGATCCTCAACAGCCAGCTCCAGAACGTGATCAACCAGATCAATTCGAAGCTCTATGCCTTCCGCTCGACGCTGAGCGCCGACCTCTCGAAGCTCCTGAACGGCAGCACCAGCACCATCACGCTGCCGAACGTCACCGGGATCGGCACCTACACCTTCAACACCTCGTCCTCTTCGCTCGGGTCGGTCCTCGGCGTCGGCAGTAGCTCGACGACGACCACGACGGACACCTCGTCCGGGTCGACGACGACGGGCTCCGGCACGACGTCGAACTACTCGACGATCTTCAACAACAACTGAGGTGGCAATGCCCCGCTCGTCGATCCTTCTCGCCGCCGCCCTGTTCGTCATGGCCGGCGATGCTCTCGCCGCCGGTCCCCTGCCGATCACCGGCACGTTCGTTCTCGCGCTCGATCCCCGGTCCCCGGCCCGGCCGTTCTCCTGCGCGATCGCCACCAGGGTCGAGATCTCCGCCGACCGGATCGTCGAGCGCTGGCACGCCGCCGACTTCGGCCCGGACGCCTACATGCCCGAGGGCACCAACACCTGCCGCGTCACCGCATGGAAGAAGAAGGGCGATCGGATCGAAGGTCGCCATGCGTGTTCCTGGACGGGCACGACGCCGTCGCCGGCCGAGATGGGCGACGGCGACGATGCCGGCGACGCCTCGACCTTCGTCATCCGCGTCCTCTCCGCCGACCGCATCGAATACGACGCGGCCGCCGTCTTCGGGCGTTGTCCATGAAGAGCGTCTTGCCGATCGGGCTCCGCACCCTCGTTGGAGCACTTCTTCTCTTTCCGGTCGCATCATCGGCGAACGCCGGCACTTGCCTGTCGGTCGACCTGATGAACGCCTCGGGCTGGGTCGTGACCTCGCCCTATGGTGTCGATCGCACCGGTCATTCCGGCGCCTCGGCCGGTTATCACCAGGGCCTCGACATGGTGAACGGCGAGGGTGCCGGCACGCCGATCTATTCCGGCTCCGGCGGCACCGTCCGTTATCGCACCTTCACCGGCGGCGCCGACGCCTCGGGTCTCGTCGCCGAGGTCACCGTGCCTTCGGGCGACACGATGTTTCGTTACCTCCACATGCGCAATCACGCGACGAACGGCGAGACGCGCGAGATCGCCGCCGGAACGCAGGTCGGCACGATGGGCTGCGCCGGCATGAAGTCCTGCAGCCCGCACCTGCATCTCTATGCGATGTTGCGCGGCTCGGAACTGGCGGCGAGCGGCTATGCCGGCCGAACGTGGCACGACTTTGCCGGCAAACATGCGGCACCCCTGACATCGGAGGCGATCCGCTCGGCGGCGCCACGTGATTGGTACTACGTCAATCCCGAGACCTTCCTGTCGCGCCGCATTCCCATCGTTCACACCTATCCGGACATGCCGGGCGGCGTGCACACGACCACCCTCCCCCAATCCTGCACCGCCGATTCCTCCTCCGCCGTTGCCGTCAATCCGCAGAGCGCCGGCGAGACGCGCTCGCGCGAGAGCGCGGTCGCCGGCGACGCCACCATCGCCGGGACCGAGGACTACGCCTTCAAGTCGGCCGAGCAACCGATCCGCTCGCTCTGGATCAGCCTCGCCAAGCAGTCGGCGACGTCCCTCGTCGCCGGCACCCTCGATCACCAATCGGCGCTCGATGCCTCCCTCGCCGAACTGGTCCTCGCCACCACCCTCCCCTCTTCGGCCTCCGCCCCATGAAAAGTGCCCCCCTTCTCCTCGCCGGACTGCTCGTCAGTCCGTCGTTGCCGGCGACCGCCCAGACCTCGCCGATCACCGCCGTCTGGTACGCTTCGCTCGTCCGCCTGCTGTCGGGATTGCGGGTCGATGCGTCGCAGACGACGACCTCGGCCGATCAGACGTCGACGGCCGTGAAATCGAGTGCGAGCGCCGCGGCCTCGACCGTCGCGGCGACCCGTCAGGGGCTCCTCGTCGCCAAGGCGCGGCATGACTATTCCTATGAGACCGGCACCGGCTATGCCGCCTGCACGGTCTCGCTCGGGCTCACCGACGAGCGGGATGCCGGCGCCTCCGCCACCACGGTGATGGCGGCCTTCGGGGCCGCCGATCGGTCCTGGCTGCAAACGGGTGGCGACGGCGCCGCCCGCCTCCAGACCTCGCTCGATCTCAGGAAGACCCTCTATTGCTCCGAGGCGGAGCGGACGGCCGGTGTCTGTTCCGGCGCCGGCGCCGGCGGCTACGGCGCCGGCGATTCCGACGCGAGCCCCTGGCTCTATTCGCGCAACTACGGCGCCGAAGAGATCACGACCGCCGGGGATTTCCTCGACGTGATCGCGCCGCTGCCGACCATCGAACCCGCGGCATCGACCGCTGTCGACCAGACCCGGCTCGTCGAGAACCGCCGTGGCGGCGCCCTTCTGAGCGGTGCCCGCGCCGCCCTGATGACGGTGATCGCCACTGGAACCGCCGGTAACGAGAGGGAGGCCAACTGATGCTCCGCCGCGCTTCCGCCGTCGCCTTCGTGACCGTACTCGCCGGTGCGACTTCCGCCTTCGCTCAGTCCTGCGCCGGCGTCGAAGCCCGCGTCAACGTCCGCACCGGGCAATTGCAGACTGCGGTCGAAGGCGTCATCGACACGACCGAGAGCGCGCTGATCGCCCAGGAACTGCTGCAGCGCAACCAGCTCCTCTCCGCCTTCAAGGTGATGACGGCTCAATCGGCGACGGCGAGCGATCAGGTCACGACCGCCCACAAACAGGCGGCGAGCGCCACGGCCTCGACCGCCGTCACCCAGGCGAACAATCTCGCCGTCGCCGAGGCGTCCCACCGCTACCAGTCGGTCGGCTACGATCCCTGTGGTTCGAATGCCAAGGCGGCGACCTTCTATCAGGCGATCACCGCTGCGCCTGCCGCCCGCAAGTCGATCGCGGCGAGCGTCGTCTCGCAGCCCGGCAAATACGGCGATCCCGCGTCTTGGACGACTGCCGTTCGTTCGGGAACCGTCACCGACGGAACGTCGCTCTTCTCCGGCGACACGGCCGCCGCCGCCGCCTTCATCAATGCCGTCGTCGGTCCCCCGGAGAAGCAGGATCCGACCCGACCGAGCGGAACCGCGAGAGGCGACGCCGACCGTCTCGGCAAGGCCGAGCGCGATGCGATGAAGTCGGTCGGCACGGTCGTGCTCTCCGACATCGCCGCCGACAACGCCGCCGGCGGTCCCGTCGAGCAGGCGAAGGCGCTCGGCAAACATTGGGTCGGCGACGACGGTGGCGAGACCTGGGCCGCCTCGATCGCCGGCGATCACCAGCGCGGCATCCTCCAGGACGCCGTCCGGATGGAGGCCGCCAACCTCTCGCTCCTCGCTCTGCAGGTGAAGAAAGGGGCCCGGACCGAGACGGCGGCGGCGACCCTTCTCCTCGCAATGATCAACGCCAAGGTCGGTGCCCGCCTGCCCTCGCCTGAAGCCGGAGGTCCGAAGTGACGATCTCTTCCATGATGCCCCGTCTTCTGCAGGTGGCAGCATTCGCGTTCACGATCATCGCCGTGCCGTTGCCGGCGCAGGCATGGTGGTGCGGCGTCAACGACGCCATCTGGCGCGCCGGTCATCGGGCCGCCGAGACCGCGCTCGAGGCGCGCGTCACCCTGATGGGGACGGATCTCTCCGCCCAGCGCGCCATCACCCTCGAGATGTTGCTCTCGGCCGCCAAGGTGAACACCGCCCAGGGCGCGACCAACGGTGGCCGCGAGGCGACCATGGTGAAGTCGTCGCAGGAGGCGCTCGCCACCACTTTGAGCGAGCAG
>JAAYVT010000034.1 GCA_012517025.1 Phyllobacteriaceae bacterium
CACCAGCCCGTTCCAGCCGGCGTGCACGGCGGCGGCGAACAACACCGCGAGAAAGACGGCGAGACTCATGAAGGGGGCTCCGCGACGACGTCCTCTTGCCGCCTCGCAGCAGAACCGGTCAAGCGACCGCCGCGGCCTCGCCCTCTTCCTCCGGCACCGGCGCGGAGGCGCGGCGCGGCCGCAACATGCTCTCGGCCAGCTCGATGAAGGCGGCGGCCGGCAACGCCGGGGCGAAGACGTAGCCCTGCGCCGAGGTCACGCCCTTGGCGCGCAGGCGCTCCAGCTGTTCCTGGGTCTCGACGCCTTCGGCGACCACACCCATGTCGAGCGAATTCGCCAGCTCGACCAGCACGTCGACGATGGTCGAGGCGCCGAGGTCGGCGCCCATCGCGTCGACGAACATCTTGTCGATCTTCACGATGTCGATGCCGAGCTGCTGGATGTAGGCGAGGCCGCCGTGGCCGGTGCCGGTGTCGTCGAGGGCGACGCGGCAACCGAGCGCGTGCAGCTCGGCGATGATCCGACGGGCCTGCGGCACGTCGCGCAAGGGGTAGCGCTCGGTCACCTCGAACACCAACTGATCGAGCGCGATCGGTCCACCCTCGAAGATCTCGACGATGTCCTCGACGATTCGATGATCGTCGAAATGCCCGGCGAAGAGGTTGATCGAGAGCTTCAGGTCGGGGTTGGCGGAGTAGAGGCCGCCGAGCTGAGCCACCGACTTGCGCATCAAGAGGCGGGTCATCTCGAAGACGTGGCCGGAGGTCTCGACGTAGTTCATGAAGGCGCCGGGCGAAACGAGCGTGCCGTCGGCGCGGATCCAGCGCACCAACATCTCGCAGCCCTCGATCCGGCCGGTGTCGATGTTCATCACCGGCTGGAAATAGGGCTCGAACTCGGAGCGACGCAGGGCGACGACGATGGCGCTCTCGACCTCCGACGACGGTTTGCGGAACAGCCACACCGAGAAGCCGATCAGCACCACCGTCGAGGCGACGGCGCCGATCGTCAGGGTCGCCTCCAGTGGCCGCACCAGCTCGAGCAGGGCGGTCCGCGTCGTCGCCACCCGGACGACCAGCGGGAAATAGTTGGAGCGCAGCTCACTGACGAAGGCGTCGCCCGCGGTCGGGCGGACCCCGGTGGAGATCCACACCCGGTTGCCCAGCTCCACCACCACCGAGCGGGCGCCGCGCAGATAGTCGGCGCCGCCGTCGACGTCGAGCATCGACGGCGCGATCTCGCCGACCAGATGCACGCCCGCGCCGGTGCGCCAGGCGACCACCACGGTGCCGGCGTCGACGTCGGGCACGGTTTCGGGATCGAGCAGGGCGATGGTCACCGGCCGCGACGCATCCGGGGTGAACAGGGCGGCGCCGCGCCAGCTCGCCGGCGGCGGATCGAAACACATCGGTAGACCGGAGGCGTCGACGAGCCCGACGCGGCGGAGAAACTGGGAATGCGCCGCCCGCTCGCCGAGCAGCGACAGCGCATTGGCGCGGCAACTCGACAGGCCGGCGCGATCGGCCTCGCGCAACACCGACACCGCTTCCGCCAGGACGACCTCGGCGCGACGCAGCTGACGCGTCGCGACGGCGGAGATCTCGTCGCGCCCGAACCGTTCGGCATGGGCGTGCAGGATCAACCGCCCGGCCAGGAGCGGCGCCATGCCGATGACGACGGCGATGGCGACGGCCGTCAGGAGAAGGATGCCGCGTCTGCCCAAGGCACCACCCGAACCCGTGTTTTCGTCGCGGTTCTCACGCTCCCCGGCAGTTTCGACGACCACGGTAAACAGGGGCTGAAGATCGCCGACCGAGTTCTCCTTCCTTGGGAGGAGACGCGGCCGATCGAGCGGGCGCCACGGCGCGGCGAAAGTGCCGTGGCGATTGCAAAAGCCGTCATCCTGCCGCACGCTGCCGGACGATCGCAATTCCGCCACACGACGCGGAAATGACCTGTCGCACACGTCGCCGGCGGTCGTTTCCCACCGGTCGTCCCGATCCCGCTCGACCTCACGAGGACCCCTTTCATGTCGAGACCTCTGCGTCCTTCCCGGCTCGTCGTCGCCTCTCTCGCCTTCGGCGTCGCGCTGCCCTCCCTCGCCTGGGCGGAGAGCACCCGCGACAAGGTCCTCGCGATCTCCACCCAGTCGCTGAAGGCCAACGGCGCCAAGGACGTGACGTGGGGCAAGGTCGACGGCGACGACGCCCGCTTCTCGGTCGCCGATCTCAAGATCGTCTCCGAGGCCGAGGGCAAGATCGGCACGATGACGGTCGCCAAGACGACCTGGACCGGTGCCGCGGTGACCCCGGAGGGCGGCATCTCCGCCGACGAGGTCGCCGCCGAGGGTCTCGGCTTCGAGAGCGACGACGCCAAGATCAAGGCCGACCGGATGGTGCTCACCAAGTACCGCGGGCCGTCGCCCGACAAGGTGGTGCCGGGCAAGATCTCCGGCGAGCGGATCGATCAGGCCACCGTGACCGGCATCACCTTCACCTCCGAGGACGGCAAGACCTTCCCGGTCGCCTCGGCCTCGTTCTCGGCGACCGACTACGTCGGCGACACGCCGCGCAAGGCCGCCTTCGAGCTCAAGGGGCTGGTGGTGCCGCTCGATCCGCACGATTCCGACCTCGAGCAGGTGCGCGCGCTCGGCTACGAGAAGGCGACCATCGACGCCTCGTTCTCGGGGACCTGGGACGACAAGACCGGTCGCCTCGCCATCTCGTCCTTCACCGTCGGCGCCGCCGACATGGGGACGTTGAAGATCGCCGCCACCATCGGCGGCGTCACCCCCGAGGTGGTCGACGCGATGAAGAAGGCGGAGGCCGACCAGACCAAGCAGATGGAGCTGCTGCAGGGTCTCACCGTCGAGGCCCTGTCGCTGCGCTGGGACGACGCCTCTCTGACCGGCCGGGTCCTCGACCGGCAGGCCAAGGACCAGGGCGTCGACACCAAGACCTACGCCAAGCAGCTGAAGCTGCTGATGCCGGCGATGCTGTCGATGATCGGCAACAAGGACTTCGAGAAGAAGGTGGCGGGCGCCACCGGATCCTTCCTCGACTCGCCGAAGTCGCTGACCGTCTCGGCCCGTCCGAAGGCGCCGGTGCCGTTCGGCCAGCTGATGGGCGCGGCGATGGCGATGCCCCAGACCCTGCCCGCCGTGCTGGGTGTGGAAGTCGTGGCAAACGACTGACGTACCACGGCTTTTCTCTCTCCGGGCGGCGGCCCCGTCGCCGCCCGGGAAAGCGGTGACGTGGCGCCGCAGGGGTGCCGGAGTTTACGACGTGGCGCAAATCGACTAGGGTGCGCCTCCGATGCAAGACCCGTACACGAGCGTGACGCTCGCCTTCTTCCAGAAAGCGAGCGGATGTTGCGTTCGTGTCCCAGGCGAGAGCTCCGAGAGCGCATGAACCAACCGGCGATCCGATCGGACCGAGGCATTCGCGCGATTTTCGCGTCGGCGATGAAGCCGGAACCCCAGCGCTCCTCCCCTCTCGACCGCCTTCTCGCCGCCTTCGATCGTCGTCATCTCGGCCATGCCGTCGCCGGCAGCACCTTCGGGGCCGGCGCCGCGGTGCTCGGATTCCTGGTGCTGGCGTTGTCGCTGCCCAAGACGGTTTCGGCCGACCCGACCGCCCAGCGCTTCGTCGAGGGCAAGGCCACCATCGCCAAGTCCGATCGCCTGCCGGTGCCGGGCGGCAAGCTCGCCGCGATCGCCACCGAGGTCGAGGTCGACCAGCAGCCCTCCTCCGGCGTCGTCGCCGACGTCGGGATCGGAGGTTCGGCGCTCGCCTATGCGGTCGGCGTGACCTCCGGCGCGGCGAGCGCGGCGATCGACGACCACATCGATCGCGTCGGCCCCAAGCTCGCCTCGCTCGGCGATCCGACCCTGGTGGTGCCGGGCGCGGCGGCGGCGGTCGCCGACGAGGGCACCGACGACGAGGAGGGCGGCGACGCCGTCGCCATCCCGCGCGCCCGGCCGGAGCGGCCGGTTGCGGAACTGCCCAACGTGCTGCCGCGTCCGCGCCCGCACTTCGCTTCGGTGGCGCCGCTGCGCATCCTGTCGACCCCGAACGCCGCCGCCGACACCGTGGAGGACGAGCCGACGCCGCCGCCCGCGCCGATGCGCGGCCCCGGCGACCGGCCGACCGGCGCGCTCGGCTTCTTCTCCAGCCCGACCGAGCCGGTCAAGGCGCCGCCGAAGATCACCGTCGACACGCCGTTCGGCATCCCCTACGTGCTGCAGACCGCCTCGGTGGAGACCGCCTGTCTGAAGCCGGAGCTGATCGACGTCCTGCGGCGGGTCGAGGGGCACTATCATCAGAAGGTGATCATCACCTCCGGCTACCGCAGCCGTGGCCGTGAGGGCTCGCTGCACAAGACCTGCGCGGCGGCGGACATCGAGATCCCGGGCATCTCGGCGGCGCAGCTGGCGAGCTACGCCCGCACCATTCCCGGCATCGGCGGCGTCGGCACCTATTGCCACGCCTCGATGATCCACGTCGACGTCGGCACGCCGCGCGACTGGAAATACGGCTGCGGCTCGTTCTTCGCGATGCGCGGCGGCGCCCCCGGCCGTTGGGGCAAGGTGCCGGCAACGCTGGCCAAGGCGCCGAGCGAAGACGGCGCGACCGACGTCGAGTGACGAAAACGGCGCCCGCGTCGTCGCGGCGCTGTTCGGTCTTTCCGAGAAATCAGAGAGAGCCCGCCCTTCTCCCGTGCGGAGAGAAGGAGTGAAGCGAGCGGACCGCCGCGCCGGATCGCGCGGCGGGTCACGACCCTCGCGGGGTCAGTCGCAGAGCAGATCGACGGCGCGGGAGAGCGGCAGATCGATCACCTCGGCGCCGAGTTCGGCGAAGAACTTCATCTCGTTCTTGGTCGCGGTCGCCACCTCGACGACCAAGATCAGTGGGCCGGCGGAGCGCTTGGCGATCTGACGGGCGTAGGTGCGCAGCATCTGGTCGTGGAAGCGACAGCCGACGTAGACGAAGCCGCGCGTGGTGCGCAGCCCCTTCACCACCTCGGGGATCGGCGACTGGATGTCGATCTCGGTCAAGACCTCGACGTAGTCGGAATCGGCGACCAGGAAGTTCTTGGCCGGACGCACCGCGCCGTGCGGCGTGTAGAGCACCGTCCGCACCTCCTCGGCGTGCTCCGGCAGGACCTCGGCGCCGCTCGGATCGTAGACGCGGGTCCAGATGTCGCGATCGACGCCGGCGCGGGTGATGCCCTGGATTTCGGCCCAATCGGTGCGGCCGCTCTCCACCAGCGCCGCCCGCATGGCGCCGTCGTACCAAGTGTCGACGATCATCGACAGCGGCAGGCTCGCCAGATGCCGCGCCAGTTTGGAGGGCGCCACCATCGGGCCGAAGATGTCGCTCATGTAGGCGACGAGGGTGTTGCGGTGGCGGCGCTGCTCGATGAACTGGGCGACCGACCACATGTTGGTGCGGATCTTCGAGGGCGCCGGCGCCTTGGCGTGCAGGGCGGCGGCGACCGTCTCGGGGCGGATCGGCACCGGCGGATCACCGGCCAGCGCCGCCAGCTCGGGGCCGAGATAGGGGATCAGACGGTCCGCCTCGAGACCGAAGCGGACGTCGGCGAGCTTGGCCTCGGCCGCCGTACCGGTGAGCACCACGGGGCCGATCTCGGTGTCGAGCATGGGGTCGTCTCTCCTCGTCGGGTTCGCAGGCGGCGACGCGCCGTCGCCGGAAGGTTCAGTCGTCGTCGCCGACCTTGCGGGCGTTGACGGTGATCGGCAGGCGGGTGTCGGCCGGCATGTCCGGCAGCTCGAAGGCCCAGCCGTTCTTGATCTTGACGACGCCGCCCCACATCGCCTCCTTCTCCATCTCGACGATCGGCTCCTCGAGGTCCTTCTTGGGCAGATAGACCGAGGGTCCCTTGGGCGTGTTGCGGATCATGATCTTCATCGATGGGCCTTTCGCGCATCCGAAGCTTCCGCCTCGGGTGTGAGGAGACGGCCCGCCATTCCCCGGGGAGCCGTCGATGGTGCCCGTCGCCGGGCGGATGAACTCACTCGGCGGCTTCGGCGGTAGCGGCCGCGTCCTCGGGGGCGCGGCGGTAGCGCTCGGCGAGCTCGGGCTCGCGGTCGAGGCTGACCAGCTCCTTGCCGCGCATGCCGACGATGGTGCCGCGCTCGGTCCATTCGACGGCGTAGATGTAGAACATCTGCAGGAAGGTCCCGATGTCGCGGACATAGCCGGTGTCGCCCTTGAGGACGAGCGGCTCGCCGATGTCCTTGCGCGGATAGGTGCCGTCGTTCTTCACCAGGCGCTTGGCGATGACGCGCTCGCCCGGCTTGAACACCGGCGGCTTGCGGATCTCGACCTCTTCCTCGCGTCCGAGCCCCATCTCAGGTCCCTCCCTCGAGTTTCCAGCGTTGCGCCACCACCTCCCGCACCACCTCGTCCGGGTCCTCGGCGAGGAGATCGAGATCGGCGAGCGGCAGGCGTTCGGCGGCCATGAAGCGCACCCGCACGTCCGGGTCGTGGACCAGCATGCGGAGACGCTCCGGCGCGATCCGCTCGGCGACGATCACCCTGACCGAGGCGTCCTCGTCGTCGGCGAGCGCGGTGAGCCGGCGTTCGTCGAGGCGGCGCGCCGCCTCGCGACGGACCTCCGGATCCTCGTCGCGGAGGACGAGGACGAGGAGATCGGGCGGGGCCCGGCGGGCGGCGACCTCGCGCACGCCGTAGTCGGGATCCGTCAGAAGAGGCACCAGATCCTGCCCCTCCAGGCGGCGGGCGACGGTCATCCGCACCCGCCGATCGGGATCGGCGGAAAACCCCTTGATCCGGGTCTCGGGCAGGCGCAGCGCCACCATGGCGCGGACGTCCGGCTCGGGATCGTCGATCAGGGCGGTCAGGCGGAACACGCTCGCCCGCTTCGCCGCCAGCGTCCGCACCTCGAAATAGGGATGGTCGAGGTAGCGGTCGGCCTGGGCCGGGTTGGCCGCGAAGAAGCGATCGATGCGCTTGCCGCGGCGATCCTTGACGCAGGTGCGGCCGAACTCGCACAAGCCCGCCGCGCGATTTTCGTCATGCGGGCA
>JAAYVT010000395.1 GCA_012517025.1 Phyllobacteriaceae bacterium
AGCGTCTGAGCGGGCGAGGCGCGCCGGCAAAGAGAAATTTCGCCGCCGACGCCTCTCCCTCGCGACCGGGGAAGCTGCGATACTCGCCGCCCCGCGTTCCCGAGAGGTGGCCATGAACGAGATCGTCCCCGTCCGCGTCGGCCGTACCACCTGTCCGCACGATTGCCCCTCGACCTGCAGTCTCGAGGTCGATCTGATCGATGCGGCGACCATCGGCCGGGTTCGGGGCTCGACCGCCAACACCTACACCGCCGGGGTGATCTGCGCCAAGGTCGCCCGTTACGCCGAGCGCGTCCATTCGCCGAACCGGCTTTTGAAGCCGCTGCTGCGCACCGGGCCGAAGGGGTCGACCCAATTCCGCGAGATCGGTTGGGAGGAGGCGCTCGACCGCATCGCCGAGGCGTGCCTGAAGGCCGAGGCCGCGCACGGGTCGGAGGCCGTCTGGCCCTATTACTACGCCGGCACGATGGGGCAGGTGCAGCGCGACGGCATCAACCGGCTGCGCCACGCCAAGCGCTATTCCGAGGAATACGGCACCATCTGCACGGCGCTCGCCTGGCCCGGCTGGATCGCCGGGCACGGCCGGCTCACCGGCGCCGATCCGCGCGAGATGGCGAAGTCGGATCTGGTGGTGATCTGGGGCACCAACGCGGTCTCGACCCAGGTCAACGTGATGACCCACGCGGTGCGTGCCCGCAAGGAACGCGGTGCCAAGATCGCCGTCGTCGACGTCTATCGCACCCCGACGGTGGAGCAGGCCGACGTCGCGCTGATCGTGCGGCCCGGCACCGACGCCGCGCTCGCCTGCGCGGTGATGCACGTGCTGTTCCGTGACGGCTGGGCCGACCGGCCGTTCCTCGAACAATACACCGACGTTCCGGCCGAGCTCGAGGCCCATCTCGCCTCCCGCACCCCGGAGTGGGCGGAGGCGATCTGCGGCGTGCCGGCGGCCGAGATCGAGGCCTTCGCGCGGATGATCGGCACCACGCGCCGGACTTTCTTCCGCCTCGGCTACGGTTTCTCGCGTCAGCGCAACGGCGCCGTCGCGATGCATGCGGCGAGCTCGATCCCGATCGTCGCCGGCTCGTGGCGGCACGAAGGCGGCGGCGCCTTCCACAACAACGGCGCTATCTTTCGCGTCGACAAGACGTTGGTGGAAGGGCGCGACCTGCGCGATCCGACGGTGCGCCGGCTCGATCAGAGCCGCATCGGCGCGATTCTGACCGGCGACGCGGCCTCGCTGAAGTTCGGCCCGCCGGTCACCGCGATGCTGATCCAGAACACCAATCCGATGTCGGTCGCCCCCGATCAGGAGACGGTACGGGCGGGCTTTTCGCGCGAGGATCTGTTCGTCGCGGTGCACGAGCAATTCATGACCGACACCGCCAAGATGGCCGACGTGGTGTTGCCGGCGACCACCTTCCTGGAGCACGACGATCTCTATCGCGGCGGTGGCAACCAGTATCTCCTCCTCGGCCCGAAGCTGATCGAGCCGCCGGGCGAGGCGCGCGAGAATCACTTCGTGATCTGCGAATTGGCGAAGCGCCTCGGCGTCTCCCATCCCGGCTTCGACATGACGGCGCGCGAGCACGTCGATCGGATGTTGCGCGCCGGTGGCTACGGCAGCTTCGAGGAGCTGAAGGACACGCCGCAGATCGACTGCCAACCGCCGTTCGAACACGCCCATTTCCTCGACGGTTTCGGCCATGCCGACGGCCGGTTCCACTTCGCTCCCGACTGGACGAAGGTGGCGGTGGAGAACGACGGGCCGATGGGGCCGTGGACGGAGATGCCGCGCTTGCCCGATCAGTGGGACGTGATCGAGCAGCCCGACGCCGATCATCCCTTCCGCCTCGTCACCCCGCCGGCGCGCAATTTCCTGAACTCCAGCTTCACCGAGACGGCGACCTCGCGGGCGAAGGAGAAGGGGCCGCACGCCAAGATCCACCCGGACGATCTCGCCGATCTCGGCATCGCCGACGGCGAGGAGATCCGGCTCGTCAACGCGCGCGGCGCGGTGCGGCTGCGCGCCGAGGCCTTCGACGGGCTCCGGCGCGGCGTGGTGGTGGTCGAAGGGATCCATCCCAACTCCGCCCACCCCGACGGGCGCGGCATCAACACGTTGACCGGCGCCGATCAGCCCGCCCCCTTCGGTGGCGTCGCCTTCCACGACGGCCGGGTCCGCGTCGAGAAGTGGAATCCCGACGACCTGTCACCCGCTTGCACTTGAGGGGGGGCGAGGGAGCGGCTATCCGAAAGTCTCCTTTCTCGACTCGCCGGCCCCGTCGGCGGATCCCCTCCTCGGAGACGCCTCTCATGGTTCGCGCCGTCGCTTCCCTCCGCGCCGCCACTCTCGCCGTGCTGTCGCTCGTCGTCTTCGACGTGGCCGCGGTCGCCCAGTCGATCCCGCCGTCGAAGGCGTCGCGGGAACTCGTCCGCCGCATGCTCCTCGACGCCTGCGTCTATCAGGAGAACGCCAAGGAGGAGCCGTCGTCCGACGACAAGCCGATCAAGCCGGACGTGATCTCGGCGCGTCAGCAGAAGATCGTCGACGCCTGCCAGTGCGCCTCCGCCCGCGCGGTGAAGCCGGTGAAGGACGAGGACATCGCCAAGGTCGACGAGACCCGGCAGGTCCCGGACGCATGGTACGCCGCCACCAGCGACTCCTACGGCGCTTGCCGCCGCTGAGGGATCGAGCCGCGACCCGAAATGCCGAACAGCCGCGTCGACGACGCGGCGGTTCTTCTTTTTCCGGTCCGCGATCTCAGGCGGCCTCGCCCATGGCGCGGATGTCGGCCTCGACGTCGCCGATCGGCTTCAAGCCGAAGCCGTCGACCAGCACCTTCAGCACCGACGGGGTGACGAAGGCGGGCAGCGCCGGTCCGATGCGGATGTTCTTCACGCCGAGGTGGAGCAGCGCCAGCAGCACGCACACCGCCTTCTGCTCGAACCACGAGAGCACCAGCGACAGCGGCAGGTCGTTGAGGCCGCAGTCGAAGGCTTCCGCCAACGCCTGCGCCACCTTCACCGCCGAGAAGGCGTCGTTGCACTGGCCCATGTCGAGGAGACGCGGCAGGCCGGCGACGGTGCCGTAGTCGTGGCCGAGCAGCCGGTACTTGCCACAGCCGAGGGTGAGGATCATCCAGTCGGCGGGCATCGCGGCGGCGACGTCGGTGTAGTAGGAGCGCGGCTTCTCCGACCCGTCGCAGCCGCCGATCAGGGCGAAGTGCTTGATCTCACCCGACTTCACCGCGTCGATCACGGTGCCGGCGACGCCCAGCACGGCGTCGTGGCCGAAACCGACGAGATGGGTCGACAGGGTGACGTCGTCGACGAAGCCTTCCGCGGCCTTCGCCGCCGCGATCACCGCGGTGAAGTCGCGGGCTTCGACGTGGCGCACGCCCGGCCAGGCGACGACGTCACGGGTGAACAGGCGATCGGCGTAAGAGTCGTCGGGGTCCTGCAGGCAGTTCGTGGTCATCACGATCGGCCCGGGGAAGTTCGGGAATTCCTTCTGCTGACGCATCCACGCGCCGCCGAAATGGCCGGCGAGATGGGGGAACTTCTTCAGCTCCGGATAGCCATGTGCCGGCAGCATCTCGCCATGGGTATAGACGTTGATGCCGGTTCCGACGGTCTGCTCGAGCAGCGCCTTCAGATCGACGAGGTCGTGGCCGGAGACCAGGATCGCCTTGCCGGGAACGTGGCCGATCCGCACCGGCGTCGGTTCGGGCTTGCCGAAGGTGTCGACGTGGGCGGCGTCGAGCAGGGCGAGCACGCCGACCGAGGCTTCGCCGCAGGCGAGCGCCAGCCCGAGCAGCGCCTCGACGTCGCTTTCGCCGGCGTCGAGGCGGGCGAGGGCGGAGATCATGAAGTCGTCGACGGCCGGGGCGACCCGATTCATCTGGCGGGCGTGATGGGCGTAAGCCGCGATGCCTTTGAGACAGTAGAGCACCAATTCCTGCAGGCCGGTGGCGTCGGCTCCGAAGCGGGCGGTGCGCGCCTCGATGGTCGAGGGGGCGGCCCAGGCGAGGAGGGCGGCGCGATCGGCGTCGACGGCGACGTCCGCCGCCGCGCCGGTCGCCGCGATCACGCCGCGGGTCAGCGCGACGACGACCGCCGGATCGAAGTTGACGTTGGTGAGGGTGGCGAACAGCGCCTCGTGGATCCGCGCGGCGACGGCGGCGCGATCGTCGGTGGTCGCGGCCGACGCGGTGGCGTAGCGCTTGGTGGCATGGACGAGGACGTCCTGCAGGTCCGAGGTCTCGGCGGTCTTGCCGCAGACGCCGAAGTCGGCGCAGCCCTTTCCGAATTTCGTCTGTTCGCACTGGTAGCAGAACATGGTCGATCTCTCCGTCTCGATCTCGACCGGTCGGCGCGGATCCGAAGGCGATCGACCGGTTTCGCGCAGACGATCGTCGATGGCGAAGGAAGACCCTTACCCGAAATCAAGTGCGACACCGTTGCGACACTGCGGCAGGAGGGCGCATGCGGCGAACATCGTCGCCGTCCCGACGTCGCGGGGCTCGGAAGACCTCGGTTCTTTCCGATTTCGTCTCAGGACGAGCGCTTCAACGCCTCGCCGATGCGGGCGGCGCGGGCCGCCCA
>JAAYVT010000396.1 GCA_012517025.1 Phyllobacteriaceae bacterium
CCGGTCGACCACCAGATAGCCGCGGCGGAAGTCGCCGAAGGCGATCGGGCAGGCGTCGGAGGCGATCGCCGGCATGTCCTCGGCCTCGACCACGGGGAAGTTCATCAGCGTCGCCGGGGTGCCGGCGGTGGCCGGCGGCTGCCAGAGGTAGTTGCCCTGGCCGTCCTTGAGCTTGCGGATCTCGCTCTGGGTCTTGCGGTTCATCACCCAGGTGGCGTTCTGGCGATAGCCCGCCTTCAGCGTGTAGACGAGATCGACCAGCTTGTCGGAGGGATCGGTCGCCGGCAGGGCGCCGCCGACGCCGGTCGCGACGTAGCCGAGCGAGCCCCAGGCCCACGCGGCATTGTCGACGCGGCCGTAGGCCATGAAGCCCTTGGGCTTGGAGACGCCGTCGCCGGAGACGAAGGCGGAGCCCTCCTGCTCGGCGAAGGCCTGCTGCACCTCCTCGGCGATCCACGCCTCGACGTCGATGGCGGCGTCGTCGAGCAGCGTCTGGGTCGCCGCCGGCATGGCGTAGAGTTCCATGGTCGGGAAGGAGAGTTGCTGCAGCGTCTGCGTGGTGGTCTGGGCGCGGACCCCGGTCTCGGCCACCCAGCCGACGGTGGCGCCGACCGGCGAATAGGGCTTGGCGAAGACGTTCGACGACACCTGCCGATTGCCGGCGATGGCGCGGATCGGCGAGATCTGGGCGAGGCGCATGGTCACCTGACGCTCGAGCTCGGCGGGGGCGAGATAGCCGCCGTCGGTGGACGAACCGACCGACAGCGCCTTCGCCTCGAGCCGCGCCAGCGCGGTCGCCGTGCCGGAGCGCACCCAGCCGTCGAAGGCGGCCTTGTGCTCGTCGGCGCCGGCGAGGCGGTCGCGCGGCTCGCCGCCGAGGCGCGGACGCGCCTGCTTCAGCGCCAGACCGTCGGCCAGGCGCCGGCTCTCGTCGACGGCGGCGTCGAGGCGGGCGAGCTTCTCGTCGATCAGCGGGTCGGCCGCACCGCGCCGCTCGATCTCGGCGAGACGACGATCGTTCTCGTCGCGCCATTCCTGGAAGTCGCTCATGAAGGTGGAGAAGGCGCGGTTCACGTCGGCGTTGGGCGTGGCGGAGGCCTTGGTTTCCGGCGCCGGGCCGGGTTCGGAGATCTGTTCGACGTCGATCATGGAGTGTCTCACCTCTTGGTGTCGAGAAGGGCGGCGGCGCGCCGGATGGTCGCGGCGAGAGCCGCCGCGGAGAGGTCGGAGCCGACCCCGCGCGCCGCCTCGACGGAGGCGACGCGAGCGGCGGGCTGCATCGGGAAGGTGACGAGCGAGATCTCCCAGAGGTCGATCTCGGCGAGGCGGCGGAGGCCGGTGCGGGCGTCGCGGCGGCCCTTGATCGTCTTGAAGCCGATCGACAGGCCGTCGAGGATGCCGTCGCGCATCAGCGCCAACGCCTCGCGACCGCGAGCGACGTCGGCGAGAATGCGGCCACGGACGAAGAGACCGCGGGCGTCCTCGCGGATCTCAAGCCAGCGGCCGATCGGCTCGGCGGGGTCGTGATGCCAGAGCATCTTGACGCCGCCGACGCCGCGCCTCGCGAGGGTGGCGCGGAAGGCGCCGGGCTCGACGACGTCGCGGGCGAGGTCCTCGACGCCGAAGACGCAGGCGTGGCCGGCGAAGGTGCCGTCGGCGGCGACGCGATCGACCTCGGCCTCGAATCGTTTGACTTCCGGGGCGGCGAGCGGACGCATGGTCACACCTCGCGGACGCGGGGCAGGCCGACGCGCGGCGAGCGGGCGGCGAGCGTTTCGGCGAAACGGGCGAAGACGACGCGATGGTCGGGCGGCGTGAGGGCGGGACGCGCGGAGGCACGTCCCCCGGCGATGCGGGTGATCCAACGAGTCATGGCGGTGATCCTGTGGTCGGGGCGCGCTGCCGTTTCCGGTGCGGAGAAGTGGAAGGCGGCGCTCAGTCCGGGTCGGCGAAGAGCCGCTCGAGCCGGGCGATCTCGGTGACGAAGTCCTCGAAGCGGCGGTTGGAGGCGGCGATCTCGCGCAGCGCCCAGACCAGCAGGCCGGAGGCGCCGCTCGCCCAGAGAAACAGCGCGAGATGGCCGAGGTCGCCGCGTTCGGCGAAGGCGGAGGCGAAGTCGGTCACGTCGGCAACCCCGGTTCGGCGGTGGCACGCGGGCCGTAGCCGGCGGCGGAGCGCTTTTCGTCCTCGGTGAGGAAGGAGGCGGCCTCGAGCCGGCTCCACAATGCCCCCCGATCGACCGACAGCCCCTCGACCTGATCGGTGTCGAAGGAGAGGCGCAGGGTCTCGCTCCACAGGGGGGCGAGCCAGCCCTCCAACGCAGCGGCGGTGCGGGCGACCAGCGGCAGCACGGTCAGGCGCCAGAAGGCGCGATTGGCCTCCTGATAGTTCGAATAGGTGTTGTCGCCGGGGATGCCGAGCATCATCGGCGGCACCCCGAAGGCGAGCGCGATCTCGCGCGCCGCCTCCCGCTTGGCCTCGACGAAGTCCATCTCCTTGGGGCTGTAGCCCATCGCCTTCCAGTCGAGACCACCCTCGAGCAGCAGCGGCCGACCGGCGTTGGCGGCGCCCTGGAAGCCCTCTTCCAACTCCTTCTTCAGCCGTTCGAACTGCTCGTCGGTGAGGTTCTGGGCGCTGTCGGCGCGATAGACCAGCGCCCCTGAGGGCCGCGCCGAATTGTCGAGCAGCGCCTTGGTCCAGGCGGAGGTCTCGTTGTGGACGTCGAGGGCGGTCTGCGCCGCCTCGAGCGGGGCGAGGCCGTAATGGTCGTCGAGCGGGTGGAAGCTCTTCAGATGCAGGATCGGCTGCGGCCGATCGGGATCGGCGCGGAAGCTCACCGTGCGCTCGCCGGTGCCGTAGTCCCAGGCGTCGGGCCAGCCGTCGGGACCGATCCTGACCTTGATGCGGTCGGGACGCAGCGCGTAGAGCTCGCGCGGCACTCCGTCGACGGTGACCAACTCGATCCAGGCGTTGCCGGCGACGAGCAGGTGGCCGTAGACCTCCTCCAGGAAGGCGCGGCCGGACTGATGCGGATTGGGCCGGGCGAGCAGCGCCAGCATCGGGTGGATCGTTTGCTCGACGGCGCCGTCGTAGAGCGCCCACGGCACCGAGGCGGCGGCCTCGCCGATCAGGCGGACGGCGCGATGCACGACCGGATTGCGGACGTAGCCGGCGCGGGCGAGCGCGGCGTAGTCGCGCGGCGTCCACACCGGCTGCCCGAAGCTCGACCAAGCGATCCACGGACCGACCTTGGAGGCGCGTTGCTCGGGGGCGGCGACGGACGCGCCGGATCGACCCGCGTCGGGCTCGACCCGACGCCGGAGGCGGGAGAACAAGGACATTTCGGACCTCGCGGGATCGCGGCCGACGGGCCGCCTCAGAGATTTCGCACCTTCGGGCTGCCGCGCCCGGTCAACATCAGCGCCGTCAGTGCCCACACCAGCGCGTCGAGGCGATCGGGCGAGCGCCCCGACGACAGGCCTTCCGGGCCGAAGTCGCAGAGTTCGTCCTCGAGCTCGGCGAGCGCGCCGACGTGGCGCACCCTGCCCTGCGCGTAGAGGGCGGCGACCGGCTCGGCGCGCAGCCACTTGCCGCGGGTGGCGCGCACCGGCTTCACCGGCACCTCCGGCGCCACCTCGCGCAGGATGGTCTCGACCATCTCGCCACCCTGGTTGACCTCGACGACGAGGGCGTCGGCGTCGAGCGTCTGGTAGAGCGCGACGGCGCGGGCGGCCCATTCGGTCGGGCGCAGGCCGCGCGCCGAGGCATCCGCCAGGACGTGGCCGACGCCGGTCTCGCTCACCCCCGCCGCGACGATGCCGCAGGCGTCGGCGTTCGCGCCCGAGGTCGCCGGCGGATCGACGGCGACGACGATGCGAATGAGCGGCGGAGCGACATCGAGCCGTTGCCGCTCGATCTCGTCGCGCCGCCACAGCGCGTCGTCGCGGTCCTCGATCAGTTCGCCGTCGAGTTCCTGCCGGCCGAGCCGGGTTCCGCGATAGCGGCCGACCACCGTGTCGAGAAAGCGTGGCGCGAGATTGAAGGCGTTGGCACGGGTCGAGGCGCGGGTGACGGCGCAGGCCGGATCGGCGACGAGGCGGCGCACCAGCGCCACCGCGCGTGGCGTGGTGGTCGCCACCTGACGCGGCCGATCGCCGAGGCGCAGACCGAACTGCAACATGTCCCACACTTCCTCGGCGTGCCGCCATTTGGCGATCTCGTCGGCCCAGGCGATCTCGAACTGCGGCCCGCGCAGGGCCTCGGGATCCTCCGAGGAAAACGCCTGCGCCACCGCGCCGTTCGGCCATTCGAGCCGGCGCAGCGACGGTTTCCACACCGGCCGCTCGGCGCGGCGGTGGATGCGCAGGAGGCCGGAGACCCCCTCGATCCTCACGTCGCGGACGTCGGCGAAGGTCTCGCCGACCAGCGCGATGCGGCCGGCGGGCGCCTCGGCGAAAGGCGGACGGCCGAGCGCCGACGCCTTCACCCATTCGGCGCCGGTGCGGGTCTTGCCGGCGCCGCGTCCGCCGAGGACGAGCCAGGTCGTCCAGTTGCCGGCGGGCGGCATCTGGTCGGCGCGAGCCCACAACGCCCAGTCGTCGCGCAGACGTTCGTGCTCGGCGGCGGTCATGGCGAGGGCGGCGCGATCGAGCACGCCGCCTTCGTCGACGCTCCGCAGCGCGGCGCGCAAGGCGATTTCGGAGGCGACGTCAGTCGGGGCCGCGCAGGCTCTCGAGCCGGCGGGCGAGATCGCGGCGGAAGGCATCGATGTCGGGCTCCGGTTCGTCGGCGGCACGACCGGCCTGCTTTTCCAGGCCGATCAACAATTCGAGAGTGCGGGCGAGCGCACCGAGGGTGCGGGCGTCCTTCTCCTCGAGGCTCGGCGGCGCGGCGCCGTCGAAACGGTGTTCGATCTCGGCGATCTGCCGCTCGACCGCCCCGAACAGCCGGGCGACCAGGGTGGCGCGATCGACCGGGGCGGGCGGCTTGCCGGCCGGGCGGGCGCCG
>JAAYVT010000397.1 GCA_012517025.1 Phyllobacteriaceae bacterium
AGGTCGCCGCGATGCTTCACCTCGAAGGCGAAGGAATGCAGAAAATAGGCGTGCAGCCCGTCGGGGCCGAGGCGGAGGCCGTCGAGCACCGGGTGGGCATGGACGAGGTCCATGGTGTTCCAGCCCATGTGCGGCACCTTGAGATGCGCCGGACCGGGCTCGATCGCCTTCACCTCGCCCTGGATCCAGCCGAAGCCGTCGGTCGGCTCGTGCTCGAGGCCGCGGCTGGCGAGGAGCTGCATGCCGACGCAGATGCCGAGGAACGGCCGGCCGCGCTTCTCGACGAAGTCGCGGATCGCCTCCTCCATGCCGGGGATGGCGGCCACCCCCCTGCGGCAGAAGGGGAAGGCGCCGTCGCCGGGCAGCACGACGCGGTCGGCCTTCGCCACCACCTCGGGGTCGCGGGTGAGCAGGATCTTCTGGCCGCGACCGATCTCGCGGGCGACCCGCTCCAGGCCCTTTTCGGCCGAGCGCAGGTTGCCGGCGCCGTAGTCGATGAGCGCGACGGTCATGGACGAACTCCGGTGGAAGGCGCCCATCCGACGACGGGCGGCAGATCGCGGGACGGCGCGACGTGCGCCGGAACGGAGGGCGCGGCGGCGGGCGGCGCGGACGGCCTCTCGACCTCGCCGAAGCGCGGGCGGGCGGGATCGGCGAGGCCGGCGAGGAAGCGCGCTTCCGCCGCCTCGACGTCGTCGGCCTCGACCACGGCGACGAGGCGATGGCCGCGCCGCTCCAGGGTCCAGCGCCGCAAATCGTTGGCGACGAGGGCGAACCAGACGGCGAAGGCGAGTGACAGGATCGCGCCGAGGCGCGGATCGAGCCGCGCGCCGATCACCTGGATCGCCACCGTCACGACCAGCGAGCCGAGGAACACCTCCCACAGCCGCCGCCACGGCGCCCACAGCATCGGCACCAGGAAGGCGGCGAAGGACGCCTTCTCCGGCACGAAGACGAGGAGGTCGTCGCGCGCCGCGGCGACGACGTCGCCGGCCGGGGCATGGACGGTGAAGGTGGTCATGCGCCCTCTCCGAGCGAGCCCTTGGTGGAGGGGACCGAGCCGGCCCGACGCGGATCGATCGCCACCGCCGCCTCGAGGGCGCGGGCGGTCGCCTTGAAGGCGCTCTCGATCATGTGGTGGTTGTTCACCCCGTAGAGCGTCTCGACGTGCAGGGTCAGCCCGGCGTTGAAGGCGAAGGCGCGGAAGAACTCCTCGAACAGCTCGGTGTCGAAGGTGCCGATCTTGTCGCGGGTGAAGGGAATGCGAAAGACCAGGAACGGCCGGCCGGAGACGTCGATCGCGGCGCGCGTCATCGTCTCGTCCATCGGCAGATGGACGTCGGCGTAGCGGCGGATGCCCTTCAGGTCGCCGAGCGCCCGCTTCAGCGCCAGGCCGAGGGTGATGCCGACGTCCTCGACGGTGTGGTGCTGGTCGATGTGGAGATCGCCGGTGGCGCGCACCGTCAGGTCGATCAGGGAATGGCGGGAGAGCTGCTCGAGCATGTGGTCGAAGAAGCCGACGCCGGTGGCGACGTCGTAGGTCCCGGTGCCGTCGAGGTTCACGCTGACGGAGACCTCGGTCTCCTTGGTCTTGCGCTCGACTGTGGCGGTGCGCATGGGGCTCGTCCTCTCATCCCGAAGATGGTGTCGCTTTTAGCAGGCGAAGCGCCGCCGGTCCAAGGGGGATGCGGCGCTCAGGTCGGCCGGCCGTAGCCGTGCAGGCCGACGCCGTGCAGCTTCAGCCAGCGCCGACCGGCGTCCATCTCCGGACAGGTGCGGCGGACGAGCTGCCAGAAGGCGCGCGAATGGTTGAGCTCGGCGAGATGGGCGACCTCGTGGGCGGCGAGATAGTCGAGCACGAAGGGCGGCGCCAGCACCACCCGCCAGGAGAACGAGAGCTCGCCGTCGGCGGTGCACGAGCCCCAGCGCGAACGGGTGTCCTTGAGGCGGAGGCGCGGATTGGGGATTTCGATCGCCAGCCGGGCGGCGTGACGCGCCACCGCCGGCGCGAGATCGGCGCGGGCGGAGCGGATGAAGAAGTCGGTCAGCCGGCGCGGCAGATGATCGGCGCCGCCGGCGACCACCAGACGCGGCGGATCCTCGGGCGTCGCCTCGCGCCACACCGTGCCGCGCACGCCGGGGCGATGATCGACGCGGTGGATCTCGCCGCGAAACGGCACCAGCGCGCCGTCGGCGAAGGGCACCGGCTGCGGCCGCCGGGCGAGGCGCTCGCCGAGCCAGCCGCGATGACGATCGAGGAAATCGAGGGCGTCGGAGAGCCGGGTGCGCTCCGGGACGGTCAGCACCGGATCGCCGACGCCGAGGCGCAGGGTGAAGCGGACGGCGCGCGGCGAGGTCCGCACGACGACGCGGGCCTCGCGATCGGCGAGCGCCACCACGAGCGCGTCGGGCAGCGGCGGCGAACGGCGGCGCAGCAGCGGCAGCACCTCGCCCGCCTCAGCGACC
>JAAYVT010000398.1 GCA_012517025.1 Phyllobacteriaceae bacterium
CGCTCGGTCTCGGCGGCGAGGCGCTCGCCGCGCTCTGGCACGCCGAGGACGTCGCCGAGCAGCCGCAGCGATGCCGCCGTCGAGGCGAAGCGGCCGTCGATCAGCAGATAAGGAACGCCGGTCTGGCCCTGGATGCGGTCGGCGAGCGAGCGATAGGTGTCGTCGATGGTGCCGAAGTCGATCACCACGTCGGGACGAACCGCCATCAGCCGTTCGGTGGCGATGGTGTCGCCGCGCCCGGTCAGGCGTCCGAGCTCCGGCAACGCCCGCACCTCGGGGAGGAGATAAGGCAGGTCCTGGGGGCGCGGGGCGCGCGGCCAGCCGACCAGCGTCCGCGGCGCCAGCGCATAGACGAGGATCGCCGCCGGCGGCCCGGCCGCGAAGGCCCGTTCGATGCGGTCGGGCACCTCGACCCGACGGCCGGCGGAATCGACGACCGTCCGCGCCGCCGCGGGCAGCGCCGCGACCGCGACGACGAGGGCGAGCAGGACCCGGGCGAGGAGGCGCGGCGCGATCATGCGTCACCGACCTGGAAATCGGCCGCCTTCGGCGGCGCCAGCGGCACGAAGTCGGTCCGGTCGGGCTTGATGTCGAGCAGCGGGGTGCCGTCGAGGCAATCGAGGCCGCGCACGAACAGCACCGCGTCCTCGCGTTTCTCCAGCCGGACGATCGAGGTGGCGATCGGATTGGGGCGCAGCGGCGAGCGGATCGAGAAGACGCTGCGGGTGGTGCCGTCGTCGCGCGGGCTCTGCAGCAGGACGTCGCGACGCGAGCGGTGGAGCCAATAGAGGATTTCCAGCAGCGCGCCGTCGGCGAGGTCCCGCAACGCCGGAACCCAGGTGTCGAAGACCTCGATGCGGCACAACTGCCCGTCGAGGCGACCATGCCGGGGACAATCCCGGGTGTCGAACCACGGCGTCCCGATGCGACCGACGTAGACGAGCCCGGCATCGGTCGCCCCCGACCACGTCACCGCGCTTTCGCCGCGTCTGATTTCGTCCGTGTTCGTCATCCGACGGCCCACCCGATGAACGACGACGAAGGCTTCCGCCGCCCGTCGACCCTCCGTCCGAAATATAGAATTCGAATACATGACGCAAGCGACGGACGGCGGTCCGGACGGGGACCGCGACCGCACGTCGCGATCGTCGCGGTGCGAACGAGGACGACGAAGAGCGGTCACCGGACCTTCGATGTCGGTGCCCTCGCCGCCTCGCCACGCCTCGACTTCTCGGTCTTTCGAGAAGAGACCTCCGCCGTCGACGGTTCGAACCGTCGTTTCTGTCGCCGCTCGACGTCTCATCTGAAATTTCAATTTCGATTTCTCCTGCACTCGACGTACAGACCGATCGATTCCACATTATTTCTCTCAAAATCCGCCGTCTTTCGAAAACAATTCGGAGCGTTCGGATCGAATTTTCTCTCCATCGTCGCTCGACGATGGATTTCGGTGCGAATTGCCGCAGGTCGTCGACGATGGACTCCCCGGAGATCATCGAATATGTAAAAAAATTGCATAGCGTCGAGGTCGCGCCGCAGTGTGGCTTCACCGGTGCCGGCGACCGCGGGGGCGGCCGGGGCCTCGGCTCGACGAGGCGGGGCGACGTGCGCTTCCCGCCGGGGTGTCGCGGGACGCGACGACGAATTCGGGGGATCAGATGACGAGCAGGTTCACACGGACGATGTTTCTGACCGGTGTCGCCGCCTTCGGGGCGACGGGCTTCGCCGTCGCCGGCGACGGCGACGTCTACGATCTCGGCCAAATTCACGTGACGGCGGACAAGGAGCGTTTCTCGATCTTCGACGGGTTCGGCGGCACGGTCGTGACCGACGACCAGACCGAGCGGCACGCCCGGCAGACGCTCGACAAGGCCGTGGACCTCGCCCCGGGCGTCGTCTCCAACAACTCCGGCGGCACGCGCAACGAGCAGCTCATCTTCGTCCACGGCTTCGACCGCTGGCAGGTGCCGCTGTCGATCGACGGCGTCCGGGTCTATCTGCCCGCCGACAACCGGCTCGACTACGGCCGCTTCCTGACCGGCGACATCGCCGAGATCCAAATCGCGCGCGGCTATGCTTCCGTGCTCGACGGCCCCGGCGCGATGGGCGGCGCCATCAACCTCGTCACCCGCAAGCCGACCAAGGCCTACGAGGGCGAGATGCGGGTCGGCACCGAATTCGGCAACGACGGCAAGTGGGACGGCGTCGACACCTACCTGCGCGCCGGGACCAAGCAGGAGGCGTACTGGGCGCAGATCTCCGGCACCTTCAAGCGGATGGCCGGCTGGGAACTGCCGCAGAGCTTCACGCCGACCGCCGTCGAGTACGGCGGCCGCCGCGACCGCTCCGACACCCACGACTGGAACGTCAACTTCAAGGCCGGCTTCACGCCCAACGCCACCGACGAATATTCGATCGCCTACACCCATCAGGAAGGCGAAAAGAACGCCCCTTACACGCTCGACACGGCGTCGCCGACGACGCGTTATTGGTCGTGGCCGGACTGGAACGTCCAGAACCTCGCCTTCAACTCGACGACGGCGATCGGCGAGACCTACTACGTCAAGACCCGGGCGTTCTGGACGAAGTTCGACAACACGCTCGATTCCTGGGGCGATGCGGCGCAGACCGTCCACACCAACAAGGGTTACGTCTTCACCTCTTATTACCGAGACTGGTCGGCCGGCGGGTTGGTCGAGGCCGGGACGCAGCTCGTCGAGCGCGACACCCTGAAGGGCGCGCTCCACTATCGCCGCGACAGCCACACCGAGTGGAACGCGAACTACACCAACGCGTCCGGCACGGCGGCCGGCTGCACCGTCAACGTCGTCTGCTTCACCGAACCGGAACAGACGTCGGTCGAGGACACCTGGTCGCTGGCATTGGAGAACACCTACCGGCTGACCCCGAAGATCGATCTCGTCCAGGGCATCAGCTACGACTGGCGCCACCTGCTGCAGGCCGAGGACTACACGAGCGGGGCCTACGTCAAATATCCGCTGAGCGACAAAAGCGCCTTCAACTGGCAGGCGGCGGCGATCTGGCACTATGCCGACGACGCCAAACTCTACGCCGACGTTTCCGAAAGAACCCGCTTCCCGACGTTGTTCGAGCGGTTCTCGTCGCGGTTCGGCGGCGCCGTCTCCAATCCGGCGCTCGATCCGGAACGGGCGATCAACTACAAGATCGGCTGGACCAAGGCCTACGCGCCGAAGAGCCAGATCTCGCTCGAAGCCTATTATTCGAGCGTCCGCTCGATGATCCAGTCGGTGCCGATCGTCTATTCGGGCTCGTCGGTGACGCAGTACCAGAACGTCGGCGACGGCTGGTATCTCGGCGCCGACATGGCGATCGACCACGCGTTGCGCGAGGATATCGTCGTCGGCGGCAATCTGTCGGTGATCAAACGCGAGGTGACGGCGCCCTACATCGCCGGCTTCCAGGCGACCGATGTGCCGGACGTCAAGGGCATGGTCTACGCCAGCTGGACGCCGCGCGCGGAGCTGACGCTCACCCCCAACCTCGAGTTCGCCAGCGCGCGCTGGACGTCGATGACCGTCGGCACCACGACGACCTACTACCGCACCGGCGCCAATGCGTTGCTCAACTTCTCGGCCGAGTATCGGTTCCGCCCGAACCTCGTCCTGACCGCCGGCGCGAAGAACATATTCGACGAG
>JAAYVT010000399.1 GCA_012517025.1 Phyllobacteriaceae bacterium
CGCCGTCGCCAGTCCCTCGCCGGTGCGGCCGGCGATGGTGAAGGAGGTGTGGCCCTCCCCGCCGTAGCCGATGCCGGCCACCGACGGCGCGTTCTTGACGAACACCGTGGTGCCGATGGCGCGGGCGAATTCGCTCATGTGCCAAATGTTGGCGGAGTGGATGATCGCCGAATGATGCAGCCCGGCCTCGACCTCGACCGCCACGTCGACCGCCTCCTCGAAGCCGCCGACCCGCACCACCGGCAACACCGGCAGCATCAGCTCGTGGCGGACGAAGGGATGGTACTTGTCGGTCTCGACGACGATGCAGCGCACGTCGTCGCCGGCGCGGATGCCGAGCTCCTTCAGGATCACCGAGGCGTTGCGCCCGATCATCGCCGGGGCCGGGCCGGAGCGATCCGGCTTCAGCACCACCTTTTCGAGCAGCGCCACCCCGTCGGCCGACAGGGTCACCACGTCGGGAGCGGCGCGGAACGCCGCCATCAGCTCGTCGGCGATGCCGGCGGTGACGATCACTTCCTTCTCCGCCACGCAGGGCAGGTTGTTGTCGAAGGAGTGCCCGATCACGATGTCGCGGGCCGCCTTCCCCGGATCGGCGGTGTCGTCGACGATAACCGGCGGATTGCCGGCGGCCGCGCCGATGACGCGCTTGCCGGAGACCAGCGCCTGATCGACCACGCCGGTGCCGCCGGTCACCACCAGCAGGTTCATCGCCGGATGGCGCATCAAGGCCTGCACCGTCTGCATCTCGACGGTGTCGGTGGTCACCACCAGATTGGCCGGGCCGCCGGCCTTCTCGATCGCCTCGTTGATGAGGTCGATGCAGGTGAGCGAAGTCTTCAGCGCACGCGGATGCGGCGCGAAATAGACCGCGTTGCCCGCCGCCAGCATCGAGATGGCGTTGTTGAACAGGGTCGCGGTCGGGTTGGTGGTCGGCGTCACCGCGAAGATCAGGCCGAACGGCGCCGGCTCCTCGGTGGTGAGCCCGTCGTCGCCCATGAAGGAGGCGCCGGAGAGGGTCTCGCAGCCCGGCGTCTTCTCGGCGACCAGCATGTGCTTCTTCACCTTGTCGGTGACGCGGCCCATGCCGGTCTCCTCGACCGCCATGCGGGCGAGCCGTTGGGCGGAGGCGAGGCAGGTGGCGCGCAGCTCCTCGACGATCGCCTTGCGCTTGGCGAGGCCGGCGCGGCGGTAGGTGGCCTGAGCCACCAGGGCGGCGGCGATCGCCGCCTCCGGATCGGTGAAGACGCCGCGTTGTCCGGTGGCGGAAGCCTTCGGCGCGGCGCCCGCCGACGCCGCCGTCATCTCGGCGACGACGCGGCCGACGATCTCGCGCAGGCGGGTGTCCTCGATGCCCATCAGTCCATCCCCTTCGTTTCTTCGGCGAAGGCGGCGACCATCGCGCGCGCCACCGAGACGTCCTGTTCGACGCTGCCGCCGGACACGCCGACCGCGCCCACCACCCGGCCGCCGGCCTGGAGCGGCAGACCGCCGCCGACCAGCGTCACGCCCGGAATGTTGCCGTCGAGCCCCCACAGCGCCCCGTCCGGCCGGGCGAGCGCGCCGATGTCGGCGGTCGGCAGGCGGACCGCCGCCGCGGTGTGCGCCTTCATCGGCGCCAGCGTCAGGCTGATCGGCAGCGACCCTTCCATCCGCCGCAGTTCCACCAACTGCCCGGCGCCGTCGCAGGCGGAAAGAACCATCGGCACGCCGATCTCGTTCGCCTTGGCGATCCCCGCCGCCATCATCCGGTTCGTCGTCTCGAGCCCGATCATCTTCGTCGCTCCTCCGTTCGCCGTGCCCGTCGCGACCATCAGTTCGGCGGTGACCAGAGCAGCGACCTCGCGCTGCTCGTCGATCCGCGCCATGATGAAGAAGAGGTCGGACAAGCGATTGAAATATTTCATGAGTTCCGGATTGACCGGCTCCTCGCGGGCAAGCTGCACCAGCCGCCGCTCGGCGCGGCGGACGAAGGTGCGGGCCATGTCGAGGGCGGCGCCGGCGCGCGAGCCGCCGGGCCGCACGAAGCCCTTCGCCGGCAGCCGCTCGGCCTGATAGCGATCGATCGTCGCCTCGAGCCGCGCCACTTGCGTCGGGCCGACCCGGAACGAGCGACCGCGCGGCAGGGCGGCGGCGGCGGCCGGATCGAAGGGGCCGGAGGCGAGCTCGCCCATGACGTCGATGAACTCGCCCTGCAGCTGCGACAGGTCGGCGACGACGTCGTCGAAGCGGGTCAGGGCGCGGGCGAGGCCGAGCGTCGAGGTGGTCTCGTCGAGGGTGCCGTAGACCTCGATGCGCGGGCTGTCCTTGGGCACGCGGACGCCGCCGAGCAGGGAAGTGTCGCCTTGGTCGCCACCACGGGTGTAGAGGCTCATGAGCGGACGTCCACGCTGTCGACGATGCCGACGATCGCCGCATCGACCGGGGTGTGAGGGGGCAGATCGACGCGGGCGGCGCCCCCCGTGACGTAGAGCACGGTGTCGCCGACGCCGGCGCCGAGACGGTCGACGGCGACCAGCCGGAGCTTCGCCTCCGCCTCGACTTCCAGCACCAGCAGCTTGAAACCGATCAGGGTCTCCTGCTTGCGGGTCGCCACGACCGTGCCGATCACCTGGGCGAGTTGCATGAGTGCCTCCCGAATTCAGACGAGGACCAGCCCGAGCCGGGCCGCCACGTCCACCGCCTCCGGCGTGAGCCGCTGGCCGGCGGCCAGCCGCAGGGTCGATCCGGGCGCAGCCGTCCGGATCTCGGTGGCGGTGACGATCGTCCCGCGCGGCGCGATCGCCGCCGTCGGGGTCGCCGTCCCGACGCGCGCCGCCGTGCCGCGCGGGGCGATCAACAGCCGTTCCATGCGGAAGACGAAATCGTCCTTGCCGACGAGTTCGACGCCGAAACCGGCGATGGTCGCGAGCCGCTCCTCGAGCAGACCCCACAACACCGGCGACCCCTCCGGGATCGCGCCCAGCGCGTCGCCGCGCTTGCCGGCGGGGTCGGCGCCGTCGCGGGCGGCGAGCACACGTTTGCCGGCGAGCAGCGCGCCGAGGATCAGGGTGGTGGTCGCCGCGTCCATCAGGCCGAGGGCGAGGCGGGCGACGAGATTCATCGTCAGCGTCGGCACCAGCACCAGATCGGCGCTCCGAACGTGGTCGGAGACGTCGACCCAAGGTTCCAACTCGACGATCGAGGTGGCGCCGAGATCGCGGATCGTGTGTTCGCCGAAGATGTGCTTGGCCGAGGGGGTCAGCATCACGGTCAGGCGATGCGGCGAGCGGGCGAGCCGGGTCACCACCTCGCGCCCGGCGGCGAAACCGGAGGCCGCGCCTGAGAAGACCACCACCACCGAGCGCGGCGAGGTGTCGATCGCCTCGCCGTTCAGCCGGGCGAGGATGCGGGCGGCGACCTTGTCGACCAGGACCTGTTCCATCATCCCCTCCCCGGCCGGCGCCGCAGCACCAGCGCGCCGGTCTGACCGGTGCGCACGGCGCAGGCGTTGGCCTCGTCGGTGTCGAGATGGACCTCCGGCCGCCAACCGCGACCGACGCGGACGAGCACGCCGTGCAGGCAGGTCGGACGCGGTCCCTCGATCTCGAGATCGAGCAGATCGCCGGCCTTCACCCCCCATTCGGCGGCGTGTTCCTCGCCGAGATGGACGTGACGACGGGCGATGAAGGCGCCGCCCTCGGCCCCGCCGGGCAGACGGATCGAGCCTTCCGGGCCGATGATGGTGACCGGCTGGGTCTCCGCCTCGCGCCCCTCCGAACAGATCGGCAGTCGCAGGCCGATCGCCACCGCGTCGGTCTGGGCGAGCTCGACCTGAGAGAAGGCGCGCGGCGGTCCGAGCACCCGGACCTTGGCGATCGCGCCTTTGGGGCCGACCACCAACACCTGCTCCTTCGCGGCGTAGTAGCCCTTCTGGTAGAGGTCGGCGAAGGGCTGCATCTCCCGGCCTTCGCCGAACAGTTCCTCCACGTGCGCCTTGGTCAGATGAACGTGGCGAACCGACACGCCGATCGGCACGTCGACCCGGTCCGGAACCGGATCCGCCCGCCCGGGCAGGCGCCCCATCACCTCTCGCGTCACCCGCTCGACGAGATCCTCACGATCGACCCACATCTCGGGTTCTCCCAACTTGCGACGTCCATCTCACGGGCGGCGGTGCCGCCCGAAACCTCAGCGCCGGCCCTTGCCGCGGCCACGTCCCGGACCGCCCGGAGCGGTCGGCGGCGGCGGCGTCTCGCCGTCGTCGGCCGGTGGAGCGGAAGGCTCGGCCTCGTTCTCCTCGGACGGCTCGGCCGCTTCCGGCGCCATCGGTTCGACCGGCTCGGCGGCGGCCTCCGGCTCCGGAACCGGCTCGGCGGGGGCGGCGACCGGCGCTTCGATCTCGGCCGGGGCGACCGGTTCGGCGATCGCTTCCGGCGCGGCGGGGGCCGGCGCGACCGGCGCTTCGACCGGCACGGGCGCGACCGGCGCCGGAGCGGCCGCCGGGGCCTTGGCTTGGCCGAGATCGACGAGGCGGGAACGCTCGATGATCTCGACGTGCGGGCGCGGGATCACCTGCCAGCCGGCGACTTTGCCGATCCGTTCGACGGCGGCGATGGCGGCGGAGACGGCGGCCTTCACCGCGCCGACGTCGCCGATCATCTTGACGGTGACGCGGCCGCCGCCCTTGGCGTTCTCGGCGCCGAGCACCCGCACGTTCGCGGCCTTGGCGGCGGCGTCGGCGGCGACCACCGCCGCGACGTATCCGATCGTCTCGATGGTTCCGAGCGCTTCGCTCATGTCGGCGTTCCTCTCGTGGCGAGCCGGGCGAGGACGCGGGCGACGATCGTCGCCACGTCCGCCGCCGAGGGACTGTCTTCGCGGCGCGCGCGCTCCCGTACGGGAGCCGACGCGGACACCGCGTCGTCTTCGTCGTCGAGCCGCAGCGGCAGACGGACGACCAATCGGGCCGCGTTGCCGCCGAAGCGGCGGGCGAGGCGAGCCGGCTCGGCGCCGAGCGCCGCTTCGAGCACCGCCCGCTCGGGCGGCATGTGGCCTTCGTGCAGGGCGATCCGCCCCGCCCCGATCGCCAGCCCGACGCCGAAGGACGACGACCGCGCCGCCGCGTAGGCCGCCGCGACCGGATCGGCGCCGTCCGCGCGCACGCGGCGGGTCGGCACGCCTTCTTCCTCCGCCCCGAAGCCGATCTGGCGCTCGAGCGCGGGATCGACGTCGGCGAACAACGCGACGTGCACCGCCGGCAGGGTCGGAACCAGCTCAGCCATGGCCGATCCGTCCCTCCATGGTGCCGCAACGCGACAGCACGAGGCCGGTCGCGACCGCGTTGATCGGGCCGAGATGGCCGCGGATGTTGGCGGTGCCGATGACGATGCCGTAGGGGGCGAGGATGTCGGTGAGCATCCGCGCCACTTCGAAGTCGAGGCCGGAGCCGCCGACCACCGCGACGAACTGCAGCGCCCGGATGTTGCCGCCCGGCGCGACCGCGGTCAGGGCGCGGATGGCGTTGCGCACGAACACCCGGCGCTTGGCCTCGCGCCGGACCGTGCGGATGCGGTCGACGGTGTGGGCGGTCGGGATCGGCACCAGCCCGTCGCGGGTGATCAGCGCCACCCGGCCGAACAGCGACGGATCGAGCGGTTCCTTGAAGAACTTGACCGAATTGTCCTCGTGGCGGATGTGGAACAGGCTCTCGACCTTGGCGAGCGGCCAGCGCTTAATGTGTTCGGCGACGTCGCTCTCCGGGTATCCGGGCAGATCGAGCTCGCGCTGGATCAGCATCGTCACCATGTCGCCGGCGCCGGCCAGATGCATCGAGCGCACCGGCTTGCCCTCGGTCAGGATCGCCGCGTCGGTGGACCCGGCGCCGAGATCGAGGATGGCGAGCGGCACGTCGATGCCGGGCGTGGTCAGCGTGCCGAGGATCGCCATGTTGGCCTCGACGCCGCCGAGTTCGACGCCGACGCCGAGTTCGGCATGCAGCGCCTCGGCGAGGCGTTCCATCAGCAGCCGGTCGGTGTTGACCATGGCGGCGAGGCCGACGGCGTTCTCCATCGAGAACTCCTGGGCGAGACCGCCGGCGACCCGTTGCGGCACCAGACAGTCGACCGCCAGCACGTCGCGGATGGCGATCTCGAAAGTCGGCTTGCCGCCGACGTTGCTCATCGTCCGGCGCACCCGCTCGACCATGCCGCCGACGTTGGTGCCGGGCTCCCCTGTGACGTCGCGCAAGGGCTGCACCCCGGCGACCGCCTCCATGATCGCGTCGGCGCCTCCGTCCATCGCGACAGAGACCGTCTGACGCTCACCGACGAGGTGCAGCGCCCCGGCCGGGATGCGGCGGGTCTGGACGTCGCCGGCCGGCGTGCGCACCACCACCGCCGAACGCAGGCCGATCAAGGCCTTGGCGATCGGGATGATCAGCGCCGTCTCTTGCGGCGTCAGCTTGAACAGGGTGGCGATGCCGTAGGGGTTGGAGAGCTGGGCGATCGCCTGACCGTGGTCGGCGACCTCGACGGCGGCGAGCATGCCGAGCGGCACGTGATCGACGAGATGCACCTCGTCGACGATCGGGATC
>JAAYVT010000400.1 GCA_012517025.1 Phyllobacteriaceae bacterium
CGGCGATCGGTCCGGGCGGCGGGGCGTCACGGCGCGCGACGGTCATAGCCGAGCATCCTTTCCCCGAGGTGGTCGAGTTCCTCGGTGCGATCGAAGACGGCGAAGGTCGCCGGCATCAGGCGGCGGTTGAACAAGCTTTCCTGATAGCGGCGGTCCCGGCCGAGGGCGAGGACGGCGCGGATCATCTCCTCCTCGCGGTCGCCGAGCTCCGGCATGTCGCGCACCAACTGCCGGATCACTTTCTCCCCGGCCCCCGCCCTCGTCGGCCGCACCACCCCGATCAGCATCGCCCGGAACAGTCCCGCGTCGAGCCGGCGGCGCCAGCCGGGGGCCGCCTCGATGGTCCGCTCGATCAGCAGGGCGTCGACGTGGAGGTGACGGGCCTCGTCCTTCATGTGCTCGCGGTGGACCGAGACGAAGCCGGGGTCGAGCGGCCCCAGCGTCGCCGTCTCCGGCGTGTGCACCATGGCGCGGGCGAGGGCTTGCGCCGATTCCTCGAGCGCCATCTGGTACCACAGCCCGAAGGCGAGCCAGCCGGCGACGAGGCCGGTGAAGCGAAACATCGCCTCACCCCACATCGGCAACGCCGAGAAGAAGCGATCGCGACCCTCGGGGAAGAGATCCGGCCGGCAGATCCGGTTGAGCCGGGCGAAGCCGGCGTGGTGGCGGCGCTCCTCGGCGATCATCTCGTCGAGGGCGCGGACCAATGCCGGATCGCCGCGAACCGACGGATGACGGCGCAGCGGCGGCCAGATCCGCTCGATCAGGTCGGATTCGAGCATCATCACGTATTCATTGATGCGAATGCCGAAGAGCTGGTTGTAGCGCAGCCGATGTTCGCGATGGAGCGAGGCATAGACCGGCGTGTACCAGAGCTGCGTCCACTCCTCCGGCACGAAGGGCCGGGTCGGATCGATCACCGGCACCAGATCGGTGCGGGTGCAATGGGTGGGATCGGCGGCGATCCGGTTGATCTCGTCGGGCGTCAGGCGGCGTCTCATGGCATCGCCTCCCGGGGCGGCCGACACGGGCGCACGCCCCAATGACCGTGACGCAGCCGCGAGGCGAGGAGATAACCGAGCGTCGGCAGGGTGATCGTCGCGGCGACCAGCGCCGCCCCGATCGCGACCGCCGTCGCCGCGTCCGAGCGGCCTAGAAGCCGTGCCTCGGCAAGCTTCACTCCGGCGCCCCAGATCACCCCGAACAGACCGAAGAACCACGGCGCATAGTCGAGCGCGACGCGCCACGGCCCCGCTCCGTCCGACCACGGCTGATTGTAGACCTCGAGGAGGCCGTGACGCAGCGCCAGCGCGTCGTAGATCCAATTGACCAGGAAGAGGACGGCACCGACGACGAGCCCGGTTCCGACGATCCGCGCCGCCGAGGGATCGGCCTCCGCCGGGCCGATCAGCGGCAGCGCGATCAGCGCCGTCGCGGTGCCGAAGACGAAGCCGTGATGCGGCCGGAACCGGCCGATCCGCACTCGCGTGGTGAAGGCCCACATGCCGAGGACATTGGTGCCGACCGCCGGCACCACATAGGCGTGGAGGATCGGCACGGCGAGCGCCACCGCGACCAATGCCGGATCGTTCGGCCAATGCCGCATCCAGGCGAAAACCGCCAGCGGCCCGAACAACAGCGGCCCCCAGTAGGGATAGAGCCGGAACAAGCGAACCATCTCTCCCCTCCCTCAGCGATGGCCGAAATGGCCGAAACGCATGCCGTGCTTCTTGAAGACCTCGCGGCGGAAGACCGGCGTGAAGCGCCAGAAGGCGCGGGCCCGGGCGAGCGTGCGCAGGTTGGTCTTCAGGTCGGAGAAGCGCCACAACAGCGACGGGATCGAGTTGAAGGCTCGCCGCGCCTCGAAACAGGCCTCGGTCAGTTCGTCCGGCGTCATCCGCGCCGGCACGAAGGAGGCGGCGTTGAAGCGATATTCGGGATGGAGCCACCATTTGCCGTCGTAGAGATGACGGCCCTCGGCGGCGAGGCGGTCGTAGAGCGGCGTGCCGGGATAAGGCATCAGGATGTTGAAGGCGGCGAAGGTGAAGCGGTTTTCGAGCGCGAAGTCGAGGGTGGCGCGCACCCCGTCGACGGTGTCGTGGTCATAGCCGAGGGTGAAGGCGGCCCAGGTCTGGAAGCCGTGATCGCGCAGGATCGCGATCTGGGTGGCGTAGCGGTCGAACTTGCCGAGGTTCGGCGCCTTGCGCGCCTCGCGGACGCTGGCGCGATTGATCGATTCGAAGCCCATGATGTGGCCGAGGCAGCCGCTGTCGGCCATCAGCCGCATCAGCTCGCCGTCCGCCGTGACGTCGAGCGAGGCCTGGCTCACCCAGTTGATTTTCAACGGGATCAACGCCCGGCACAGCTCCTTCAGCGCGGCGCGATCGGAGGCGATGTTGTCGTCGACGAAGAACAGCAGCCGCCGGTTCTGCGCCTCGATTTCCGCCAGCGTTTCGTCGATGGCGCGGATGTGGTGCTTGCGGTCGAAGTATTTGGTGACGGCGCAGAAGTCGCAGACGAAGCGGCAGCCGCGGGTGAATTGCATCAGGCTCACCGGCAGATAGCCCTTGCCCTCGAAGAGGTCGCGGCGAGTGAGGACGCCGGTCTGCGGCCGTCCCGGCTCGCCGTGATGGATCGGCTTCAACGCCCCCCACCGGGCCTCCTCGACGAGGTCCGCCCAGCCGGTCTCGGCGTCGCCGACGAAGATCGCATCTGCATGCTGCAGACATTCCTGCGGAGCGAAGGTCGGCTGGAAACCGCCCATCACCACCGGCACGCCACGACGGCGATATTCGTCGGCGATCTCGTAGGAGCGCCGCGCCGTGTAGGTTTCCACGGTGATCGCGACGAGGTCGGTCGGCAGGTGATAAGGGATCGGCTCGCAGCGATCGTCCCACATCGCCACCTCGACGTCGGGCGGGGTCAGCGCCGCCAGAACCCCGAGGTTCAGCGGCTCCATCCGCGCCTCGTCGACGTAGAGACTGTGATCCGGGCGGCCGATCGTCGGCTTGATCAGGGTGAGCCGCATGGCGCCCCCTCCCCGGTCGGATCCGGGTCTTTCCGGGCGGCGAGCGGCGCCGCCTGTTTGCGCGCGATCTCGCGACGCGAGACGAAATTGGCGAGCAGCATCAAGCCGGTGTTCACCACCCCCCAGCGCGGTAGACCGCGCAGAGCACGCGCCGCGATCGAGCGGAAGCCGTAGAAGATCGCCCGCGCCGCCGTCGGCCCGTCGCGCAGCTCGTCGGCACTCATGCCGAGCGGGCGGAAGATCGCGTCGCCGTAGCGATGGGCCGGATCGAGCCACCAGGTCGGGCGCAGGAGACGGCCCTCCTCGGCCAATCGGGCGATCAGCCCGGTGCCGGGCATCGGCGTCAGCGGATTGAAGTTGGCGATCGCCATACCCATCGCCTCGGCGAAGCGGGCGGTCGTCTCGAAGTCTTCGGGCCGGTCGGCGTCGTAGCCGAAGACGAAGGTGCCGTAGAGCATGATGCCGCGCGCCCGCAGCCGCGCGATCACGTCGTCGTAAGCCCCCGCGACGCCGTTCCAGTTCTTCCGCATCTGTTTCAGGTTGTCGCGCCGCAGGCTCTCGAAACCGATCAGCACCAGGGCGCAGCCGGCTGCCGCCATCAGGTCGAGCAACCGGTCGTCGCGGGCGACGTCGATCGAGATCTGGCACGACCACCGCCGCTTCAACGGCGCGAGCCCCCGCATCAGCGCCTCGAAGCGGTCGCGGCGGAAGAGGAGATTGTCGTCGACGAAGAAGATCATGCGGCCGGAGGGCAACGTCTCGATCTCGGCGACCACCTCGGCGACCGGGCGCTGTTCGCGGTGGGTGCCGTAGAAGGCGTGGATCGAGCAGAAGTCGCAGGCGAAGCGGCAACCGCGCCCGACCTGGACCAGCGACACCGGCGCATAACGCTTGCCGACGAAGATCGAGCGATCCGGTGCCGGGCGCGGTCCCGCGCCGACGGCGGCCTCGTAGCGCGGCTTCAACCGGCCGTTCGCGGCGTCCCTCAGGATCTCGCCCCACACCGCCTCGCCGTCGCCGATCACCACCGCGTCGGCGTGGGCCTCCGCCTCCTCCGGCACCATCGAGGGATGGTGCCCGCCGACCACCACCGGCACCCCACGCGCCCGATAGGCGTCGGCGATCTCCCAGGCGCGGCGCGCCGTGAAGGTCTCGACCGTCATCGCCACGAGATCGGTCGGGACGGGGGCGAAGGGCTCGATGCGCTCGTCGATCAGCGTCGTCGCGATCTCCGGCGGGGTCAGCTCCCGCAGGATCGCGAACACCAGCGGCGTCATCGCGTCGGCCGAGGGGCCTTCGCCGAGCGCGGGGCGGACGAAGGTGACGTGCCGCATCACAAGAGCCCCGTCTCAGGAAAGGCGATCGCATTGCCGAGAGCGGCGACCGCGTCCCGCCCCTCCGGCCAATGGGCGAGGTGGAGACGGGTGCGGTATTCGATCCCGCGCCGCCGCGCTCGGATCATCGCCCGCCAGGGATGGGCGGTCGGCACGCCGAGGACGGCGACGTCGAGGCCCTTCTCCCGCGCCCGGTCGACGCCGGCGGCGAGAAGCGTCTCGAAACCGTCGGCGTCCGCTTCGTCGGCGAGCGCGAGGGCCGTCAGCGTCGCCTGGGCGAGGACATCGCCGTCGTGCGGTGGACGCGGCAGATCGAGCAGCGGCGCGGCGAGGGCCGCGACCGGACGAAAGAGACGCAGCCCGATCGGCAGACGCGCGACCACCGTCCGCCGCCGGGCGCGCTGGTCCCACACCACCACCGCGCCGGCGATCGCGCCGTTGCGGCGCAGGACCAGGACGTCCTCGGGCGCCAGCCCGTCGGCGAGCAGAAGCCGCAGCTTCGCCTCGCGCCAGACGAAGGCGAAGGGCCGCGCCGACGACGCGGCGTCGAGAAACCGGGCGAGCTCGCCGAGATCGTTCGGTCCGAGCGGCACGACGGCGGCCCGCGCCCGGCGATCGCACCGCGAGCGCAGGGCGAAGGTCGAGAAGTCGCCGATCGGCCGATAGGTCGGCAGACCGGGAAGGCCACGCGTCAGGAGACGCAGCGCGGCGTCGTTGTCCGCCGTCACCGAGGTGAGCGCGAAGGGGCATTCGTCGGGGCGGTCGAGCGAACGCAACAGCGCGAAACCGCGCCGCAGGATCGAGATCCGACCGCGCGCCGAAGGCGCCAGTCGCAGCGCGCCGAGATGGGGCAGGAGCCGGATCCGTCCCCCGACCCGCGCCTCGAGCACCAACCTCTCGGCGAGCCCGACCAGACGGCCGCTCGTCCGCTCGCGCGCCACCACGAAGGCGTGGCGTTCGGCGAGACCGAAGTCGGCGTCGAACGCATCCGGTTCGCGGGTGAAGGCGAGGCCGATCGACCCACCGAGCGGCGTCTCGGCGAGGAGCCGGCGGACGTCCGGCTCGTCGGGCGGTCCGGCGAAGGCGACGTCGAAGCCGCTCGCCGCGTCCGCGGGCGTCAGGCGACGTCGAGGTACGGCCCCTGCCATCGCGGATCTCCGAGCGGAAAATGATCGCGCGCCGCGATCTCGCGGGCGTGCATCAGGTTGATCGGCAGGAAGTTCAGCCCGAGGACCCGATCGGCGCGGTTGGCCGGGTGGAGCAGCCGCCGTCCGATCGAACGCCAACCGTAGAAGCGGCGGCGAGCGGCGAGGCACCCCGCCCGCACCGCCTCCGCCTCCCCGTCCTCCGGGCGAAACGGCAGGTCGTTGTAGCGATAGGCGTCGTCGAGCCACCAGCGCTCGTGCCGCAATCGCCCCTCCGCCTCCAGCCGCCGATAGAGCGGCGTGCCGGGAAACGGGGTCAGGTGATTGAAGGCGGCGATGTAGAGGCCGTGGTCGATCGCGAAGTCGACCGCCGCCTCGAAGCTCTCCGGCGCCGTCGGACCGTAGCCGAAGACGAAGGTGCCGTAGACCGCGATGCGGGCGCGGGCGAGATTGGCGAGCGCCGCCGCAAAGCCGCCCTTCATGGTGTTGAAGCTTTTGCGCATGGCGCGCAGCACGGTCGGATCGAGGCTCTCGAAGCCGATCAGCACACCGCGACAGCCACCGCGGGCGAGACGGGCGAGCAACGCCTCGTCGTGGGCGGCGTCGATGCTCATCTGGGTGATCCAGCGCACCCCGAGCGGCGCCAGCGCGTCGGCGAGGTCGCCGGCCGCCGCCCGGTCGGCGGCGAAATTGTCGTCGACGAAGAAGAACAGCCGCGCCGTCCCGGCGAGCGCCGCCACCTCGCGGACGATGTCGTCGATCGGCCGGCGGCGGTGAGTGCGCTCGAAGAAGCTCTGCACCGCGCAGAAGTCGCAAGGAAACCGGCAGCCCCGCCCGGTCTCGACCAGACGGATCGGCAGATAGCGCCGGCCTCGGAAGATCGCGCGATCGAGGCGGACGGCGGTGAGATCCGGCCGCGCCGTCGCCCGATAGAGCGGACGCAGCCGGCCGGCCGCCGCATCCTCGATCACCTCCGGCCAGACGCCCTCGGCCTCGCCCACCACCACCGCCTCGGCATGGCGGGCGACCTCGTCCGGCATCAGCGTCGCATGAAAGCCGCCAATCACCACCGGCACGCCGCGACGGCGGTAGTCCGAGGCGATCTGATAGGCGCGCTTGGCGGTGTAGGTTTCGACCGGGATCGCGACGAGATCGGTCGGCCGGTCGAACGGGATCGCCTCCATGCGGTCGTCGTGAAAGGCGATCTCGACGCCCTGCGGCGTCAAGCCGGCGAGGACGGCGATCGGCAGCGGTTCCATCTGCCACGAGCGCATGTAGTCGACGCCGGGGCGGCGGCCGATCGCCGGCTGGATCAGGGTGAGGCGCAAGCGACCCCCTCCCCGGCCAGTTCCGGCCAATTGCAGGTGTAATGGGTGTGGAGATGGTGGGCGTAGAAGCGGTAGCCGAGATTGGCGGCGAGCGACAGGAACAGGCGTGAGCGCGCGTGCGGCAGCCGTTTGGCGATCGCCGACCAGCGATAGGCGCGCTTCCACGCCCGCTCGTGGCCGGCCTGGAGTTCGGCCGGCGTCATGTTGGCCGGGCGGAAAACGACGTGCTGGCCGTCGTAGAGGCTCCAGTCGCGGCTGAGGATGCGGCCCTGCGCCTCGAGGCGGGCGTGCATCGGCGTGCCGGGGAACGGCGTCAGAATGGCGAAGCGCGGCAGGTCGATGCCGGTCTCCACCACGAAATCGGCGGTCTCCTCGAAGGTCGCCTCGGTGTCTTCGTCGTTGCCGAAGACGAAACAGCCCTGGATCGAAATGCCGAGCCGGTGCAGATCGCCGATTAGATCGGCATAGAGGGCGGGATCGTTGAACTTCTTGCGGATGGTGCCGAGCCCGGCTTTCGACACCGTCTCGAAGCCGATCAGCAGGCCGGCGCAGCCGCTCCGCGCCATCAGCTCCATCAACTCCGGATCGCGACCAATCAGGCTGGTCGAAAGGCCGAACCAGCGCACCTTCAAGGGCGCGAGCGCGGTGAAGAGATCGACCGCGTAGGCACGATCGGAGACGAGGTTCAGGTCGACGAACAGGATCTTGCGCGCCCCGACCCGGCGGATGTCCTCGACCACGTGGTCGATCGGCTTCTGGAACGGCTTGCGCCCCCAAGCGGTCGGCGCGACGCAGAATTCGCAATCGTGGGCGCAGGAGCGCGCCGCCTCGAACACCGCCTGGGTGAGGAATTTTCGGCCGTCGAGGAGGTCGCGACGGGGGAAGGGCAGATTGGTCAGGCGGAAGTCCGGACCCTGGTCGTAGCGCCGCGCCATTCGCCCGGCGGCGAAATCGCGCAACAGACGCGGCCAACTCTCCTCGGCATAGCCGACGCAGATCGCGTCGGCATGGTCCTGCGCCTCCTCCGGCACCAAGGTGACGTGCGGACCACCGAGGACGACGGGAAGGCCGCGCGCCCGCAAGGCGGCGGAAAGCTCGTAGGCGCGCGGCGCCGAGCCGGTGATCACGGTGAGCCCGACCAGATCGGCGTCGAGGTCGCTCGGCACGTCGGCGATGCCCTCGTCGTAGAGACGAAACTCGACGTCGAGCTCGGCCGGCGCCAACGCGGCGAGCGTCGTCAGCGTCAGTGGCTGATAGCGCAGCGACTTGCCGAAGATGCCGCCGCGACTGCGATAGAGCGGCCCCTTGGGGGAGATCAGCGCGACTTTCAACGACGACCCCCCGACTCGACCGATCCGCAGTGTGCCATCGCCCCGGGCGACATTCCAGGTTGCTTCCGTGCGGTGTCCGAGCCCACGCTCACGGATCGAGGACGATCGCCGCCGGCTTCTCCACCCCGAGCCGTCGTCCCGCCGTCGCCCGCGCCTGCGCCCGCGCGGCGAAGAAGCCCGGCTTCGCCCGGCCGACGAGGGCGGGAAGCTGGCCGAGATCGCGAGCATGCGCCCACTGCGGATCGACCCGCAACGCCGCGTCGATCTCTCGGGCGGCGACGTCCGGATCGAGGTCGGCGGCGTCGATCCACAGCTCCCAGCGTGGCGGATCGGCCCGCGCCACCAGCGCCGCCGGCCGGTCGAGAACGACGAGGACGGAGGCGACGAAAGCCTCCTCGAGCTTCTCGCCGACGAGATCGCCGACGAGCCCGGCGCGGCCTGAGAAGACGAGACGCGGCGCCGCGCCGCGGTGGCCGACGCAGGCGACGCGATCGCCGATCGCCCAGCGCCACAGCCCGCCCGGCGTGGTGAGGACGACCTCGTAGGTCGCGCCGCGCTCGAGCTCGTCGGCGAGGTGGACGCTGCCGTCTGCGTCGACGAACTCGATCACCGCCGAGGTCAACGCCGGCACACGTCCCTCGTCGTCGTCGCCGAAGGGCAACGTGATCGCGCTCTCGGTGGCGAGGAGGCCCTTCGGCTCGATCCGCGCCTGCGGACAGCGTTCGGCGAGGCGGCGGGCGTAGGGCGCGGAGGCGGCGTCGGCCCAGCACGAGATCGTGTCGAGGCGCGGCCACAGCGCAGTCGTGTCGAGCCCAGAGGTCGACAGCGCCCGGGCGAACCGGCGCCGGGCGGCGGGCGTGAGCATCGACGCGAGAGGTTCCGCCTCGCGCGGCAGCGCCTCGACGAGATCGAGGAAGAAGGTCGGGCTCCACACCGAGACGAAGGCGAGATCCTCGGCCTCGATCAGCGACGCGAGCGTGGCGCGGCGCCAAGCGTCGACGTCGCCGATCCGGGCGACCTCCGGCGGCACCGCCAGCAGCGCAACGAAGGCCTCGGCGAGATCGGCGCCGAGATAGGCGGCGTCCGAGAGCCCGACCGGGGTGCCGTCCGGCGTCGTCCGCGCCGCCCGGGTCGCCGGCGAGATCGTCGCATAGGCCCGCCCGCGCGTCACGCCGGGGCGGCGCCGCGCCAGATCGGCGAGCCACGGCAGGACGGCCGCGCGGAAGGCGGCGAGCGCGGCGGGGGTCAGCGGCACGAGCTTGGCACCGGTGGAGGTTCCCCCGGTCTCCTCGAAGGCGATCGGCCGATCGACGGTGAGGAGGCCGGTCTCGCCCGCCGCCATGCGGTCGATCCTGTCGCGGAACGCCTCGGGCGGCCGCACCGGCACGGCGGTGCGGAAGGCCTCGAGCCCGTCGATCTCGGCGAAGCGATGGGCGCGGCCGAATTCGGTCGTCGCATGACGGGCGACGAGAGTGGCGAGGAGACGCCGTTGCGCCCCGCCCGGATCGCCGAGCGCCGCGGCGAGCACCTCGGTCGGTTCGACGGCGGCGGCACGCAGCCGATCCCACGGGGTCGTCACGCCGCGCCCTCCTCGAACAGCCGCCGTGCGAAGGGCCGCATCGCCTCCGCCTCGACGGGGCAGAGGCAGACGAGCTCGTCGCCGTCGCGCCAACCGGGATTGCGGGCGAGGAAGAAGACGACGTCGGCGCGGCGCGCGTGATGCGGCTCGATCCTCGCCCAGTCGTCGGCGAGCCGACCGCGCGGTTCGGCGAACCTCACGACGCCGGTCGTCGGATCGAAGCCCGCGCCGAACCGCCGCCGCGCCAACTCGTCGCGAAGGCCCCGCAGATCCGGATCGTCCCGCCCCGCGAGGTCGGGAACGAAGCGCAGCGAGAAGGTCGGCAGATAGCGGAAGGTGCGGTGGCCCTTGACGATCAGCAACCAAAGGAGCGGGATGTCCGGCGCCCGGGCATGGATTTCGCCGAGGTGATGGATCCACGCCCGGGCGAACACCTGCGAGCCCCAGTACGGCCGATCGACGATGGTGTCGCCGGAGAACAGGACGCGCACGAGGCGGCCGTCGACGACCTCCTCGCGAACCGACAGAGTGGAAAATCCCACCGCTTCGCCGGTCTCGGTCTCGACCAGGACGATCTCGTCCTTGGCGGCGAGATCGTCGGCGAAGCGCTCCGGCGCGACGTCGTCGTAATAGCGGCGGAACAACGCCCACAGACGCGCGACGAGGGCGGGATCGGCCCCTCGCGCCGCCACGACTCGCGCCGTCAGGCGCGCGTCGTCCGCCGGTCCGTTCACACGCGAGGAGGAGGGCGAGGCCGTCATGCCCTCTTCTGGCGCATCCACGCCGGGCGATCAATCGGGCACCCGACGCGATCGCCGCCGACCGGGAGGAGGTCGGCGGCGACGTCGCGACGTGTGAGGGCGATCAGGCCCGTTCCGGAAGGGGCAGGTTCACCCAGTCGCGATAGAAGGCGTCGATGTCCGGCTCGAAGTCGTGGATCACCGGGTACCACGGCGTCGGCGCCTCGACATCGTGCATCGCGCCGCACTTCGGGCAGTAGTACTCGCGATAGACCTGCCAATTGGTGTCCGGCGCCATCAGCTTCGGATAGACGTCGACCATCGCTTCTTCGGTGTCGCGGACGTAGACGACCGCGTTCAGCTTCCAGTTCTCCCGATAGTCGCCGAACTCGTGACCGCAGTCGCACATGGTCACCCACGTCTTCGTGTCGGCCTTCTGGACGATGTGGAGGTGGGGACCGAGCGGCAGGACGATCTTGTGCTCGAATTTCACCTTGCTCTGCAGGGCGGCGACGTATTGCTCGAAGCGACCGTGGTCCTTCGGCATCGAGAGCATGCGGAACATGGTCTCCCAGTCGAGGGTGCCTTCGATCAGATGCGAGACTTGCTCGTTGGTGTAGGACGACATTTCGTTTCCTCCGGACGTCTGTTCTTTGGGTTGATCGTCGTCACTCTTCGACCTGGACGACGGTCTTGACGTCGGGCAGGAGCGACAGGTCCATGCGATGCTTGGAGCCGTAGGTCGGCACGTCGAGTTCGTCCTCGCTGAGCGTCCAGTCGGCCGGGAGATCCCAGAACGACTTGAACTCGGCGGTGAACTTCTCGGAGAGGCCGAACGAGGTGGCGAACATGTGCTTGACCTGCACGGAGGCGTGCTTGTCGAGGATGCGGGCGCGCTCCTCCTTCATCCACGAGCGGGTCGGCACGGCGCGGGCGAGGCGTTCATTGCGGATCTCGGCCCGACGCGCGGCGGTCGCCGCCTCGTCCACCGTGAAGACGCCGTCGGCGCTCTCGGAGAACACCGCCCCGTAGACCTTGGCGGCGTATTCCGGCAGCAGGGCCTTGCCGTTGAGGTCGGCCTCGATCGCCTTCGGCGCCCGATCGATCGGATCGCCGAAGCCGGGACCGCCGCGCAGGTAGTTCAGGTAGAGGTCGTAGTTGTCGTAGCAGTCCTCGGTCGTGACGCACTGCTTGTCGCGCTTGATCTTCGCGGTGGCGTCGAGATGACGCTCGTAGTCCGGGTTGGTCGGATCGAGATCGCCGCCGAGCGGCAGGCTGTCGCCGATCGCGATGCGCTCCTTCAGACCGGTCTTGTGGGCCTCGAACCGGTAACCGGTGGCCGACGGGTAGCCGCCCATCATGCCCCAGTCGGAGTTCATGAAGCCGTTGCCCATGAAGAACATGGTCCAGTCCTGGGCGTTCCAGACCATGCGCAGTGTCTCGAAACCGCAGCCGCCGCGATACTTGCCGTAACCGCCGGAGTTGGTCTTGACGTTGCGGCCGAGATAGAGGAGCGGCTCGGCCATCTCCCAGATCTCGATGTCGCCCATGTCGCCTTCCGGGTTCCAGATCGCGGCGGCGTGGTTGAGGCCGTCCTTGACGGCGCAGGCACCGGTGCCGCAGGACGAGGCCTCGAACGAGTTGACGGCGTGGATCTCGCCGTCCTGGTTGATGCCGCCGCCCTGCAGCCAGTTCGACGTGTTGGCGTTGCCGGCGTTGACCTCTTCCAGATAGCCGCGGCTGTAGTAGGCCTGACCGAGGCCGCGCCACAGCGCCGCCCACCCGGACACCAGGAAGTGCCAGGCGTAGGCATGGCCGGTGCGCCGGTCGTCCGGATTGCACCAGGTGCCCTTGGGCAGGCGGAAGTCGGTGGCGAAATAGGCGCCGTCGTTGA
>JAAYVT010000401.1 GCA_012517025.1 Phyllobacteriaceae bacterium
CTCGCCCTCCTGGCGATCGTGATCGTCCTCGGCGGCATCGCCCCGCAGGCCCAGATCGCGCTCGTCACCCCGGTCGGCGCCGCCTTCGCCGCCCGTGCCGGCCTCGCCGACGCGGTGCTGCCGAACCTCGCCCTGATCTGGCCGGCGGCCGCGATCGTCGCCTTCGTCGGCGCCGCTCTGGTCTGGCTGGTCGGTCGCAAGTCGGTCGTCTGGTCGGGTCGTCTGGCGGTCGTGGTGCTCGTCGCCGCCTTCGCCGCGATCCTGGCGGAACGCGGCCGGTGGGACGGTCTGTCGCTCGCCTTCGCGCTGCTCATCACCGGCGTCGGCGCGCTCAACATGCTGCACGCCACCTCCTACCTCGCCCACAGCCACGCTCAGCCGCGCTTCTTCGCCGCCTTCGGCCTGATGATCGCGGGTCTGGTCGGACTGACCGCGGCGCGCGACGTCTTCACCTTCTTCGGCTTCTGGGAGGTGATGTCCTCCTGGGCGCTGTGGGCGGCGATCGTCCACGAGGAGACCGACGAGGCGCGTCGCGAAGGCTTCAAGTACTTCTTCTTCAACACCGTCGGCGCCAGCTTCATGTTCCTCGGCCTGTGCGTGCTCGCCACCTCGGCCGGGACCACGGACATCGCCGGCATCGGCCGGGCGACCGCGACCATGCCGATCGCGGCGCTGGCCACCGGTCTCGTCACGGTCTTCCTGGGCCTGGTGATGAAGGCCGCCCAGCTTCCGGTCCGCATCGACGTCCAGATGCACCCGGCGCTGGCTCCGACCCCGGTCTCCGGTTACATCTCGGCGGTCCTGCTGAAGTCGGGCCCCTGGGGTGTGCTGAAGCTCTTCACCCTGCTCGGCGGCGCGGCGGTCTTCACCCGCGTCGGCGGAACCTTCCTCGGCCTGCCGACGATGATGGAAGTGATCGGCACCATCGGCGCCATCACCATCCTCCTCGCCGGCGCCCAGGCCTTCGTTCAGAACGGCATCAAGCTGGTGCTGATCTGGTCGACGGTCTGCCAGCTCGGCTACGTCATGATGGCGGTGTCGCTCGGCACCTCCCTCGGCGTCGCCGCCGGCCTGATGCACTTCGTCAACCACATGTTCCTCAAGGACACCCTGTTCCTGGTGGCCGGTGCGGTGATGGTGGCGACCCATGCCTCGATGCTCGACGAGCTCGGTGGCCTCGGCCGCAAGATGCCGATCACCTTCGGAATCTTCCTCTTCGCGGGTCTCTCGCTCGCCGGCATCCCGCCGCTGAACGGCTTCTCGTCGAAGTGGATGATCTTCGAGGCCTGCTTCACCTCCGGCCACTGGGCCTTCGGCGTCGCCGCGATGATCGGCTCGCTGTTCACCCTCGCCGCGGTGCTGAAGTTCGCCCACGCCGCCTTCATGGGTGCCCCCACCAAGCATGCCCTGGAAGCGCAGGAAGCCCCGCTCGCCATGCTGATCCCGATGGGCGTGCTCGCCGCCGCCTCCGTCGTGGTCGGCCTGATGCCCGGTCTGCTGCTGGTTCCGATCGCCGCGATCCAGAGCGAGCTCGGTCTCGCTCCCATCGCCGCGACCCTGACCGGTGGCCTGCAGGGTCTCGAGGGGTGGCATCCGGGCCTCGTCGCGGTGCTGCTGTTCGTGGTCGCCCTGCCGGCGATCCCGTACCTGCGGCTCGCTTATCGCGGCGCCGGCATCCAGCGGATCCGGGTCCATCAGGCGGGTGCGGACGACCTCACCGCCGAACAGATCCGCATGCGCGCCTCCAGCCTGTTCGAAACCCCCGATGCCGTCATTCGTGGACTTCTGGCGGGCGACCGTCCGGCTTCCGCCGACGAGAAGCACGCCTGAGGGGGAGGAGAAAGACATGTCCCAGCAAATGGCTCTGCTCTCTTCCATCCTTCTGGTCCCCGGCGGCTTCTTCGCGCTCGCCGTCGGACTGGCCCTCAAGGGTGCCGACCGCCGCTTCGCCGCCCGGCTCCAGGGCCGGGTGGGCCCGCCGCTCGCCCAGCCGTTCTTCGATCTGGTCAAGCTCGGCTTCAAACGCACCATGGTGCCGCTGACCGCCACGTCGCAGTTCCTGTTCCTGGTGACGCCGCTCGTCGCCCTGGTCTCGATGCTCTACGCGGCGGCGCTGATCCCGATCCCGGGTCTGCCGGCGCCCGCGCCGGAACTCGGCAACCTGCTCGTCCTCGTCTACCTCCTCGCCATCCCCGGCGTGGCGCTGATGGTGGCGGGCTCGGCCTCCGGCTCGACCTACGGCGCCATCGGCTTCTCCCGTGAGATGGCCCTGATGCTCGCCTACGAGGGCCCGATCGTCCTGGTGGTGGCGGCGGTCGCCATGCGCACCGGCGCCGCGGAAGGTCAGGTCGCGATCTTCTCGCTCGCCGAGATCGTCCGCCATCAGCAGCTCCACGGCGCCAATCTGTTCGACCCGGTGCTGTGGCCGGCCCTGCTCGCCTTCGTGTTCTTCTATCCGGCCAACCTCGGCATCGTCCCCTTCGACATCCCGGAGGCCGAGACCGAAGTTCTGGAAGGCCCGCTGGTCGAATACTCCGGCCCCGCCCTCGGCCTCTTCAAGATGATGTCGGCGGTGAAGGCGGTGGTGGTGCTCGGGCTCGGTCTGGCGCTGTTCTTCCCGGTCGCTCCGTCCGGTCCGCTCGGGCTGGTGGTGTGGGGCGTCGAGATGCTGGTCCTGATGCTTCTCGGCGTCACCGCGGTGCGGGTCGGCATCGGCCGCATGCGCATCGACCAGGCCTTCTCGTTCTTCCTGAAGTGGCCGTTGGTGGCCGCCCTGGCGAGCCTCGCCGTCGTGGTCGTGGCCTGAGGAGGCGGAGATGACCATTCTGACCAATCTGAAGACCATCGCCGCCCGCTCGCCGTGGCTCTACCGGATCAACTCCGGCTCCTGCAACGGCTGCGACGTCGAACTCGCCACCACCGCGCTGATCCCGCGCTGGGACGTCGAACGGCTCGGCTGCCAGTACTGCGGCAGCCCCCGCCACGCCGACATCGTGCTGATCACCGGGCCGCTCACCCGCCACGTCCGCGACGCGGCGCTGCGGCTCTACGAAGAAATCCCGGACCCCAAGGTGACGGTGGCGGTCGGCGTCTGCCCGATCTCCGGCGGCATCTTCCGGGAGAGCTATGCCACCTGCGCGCCGATCGACCAGTTCCTGCCGGTCGACGTCAACATTCCGGGTTGCCCGCCGCGTCCCCAAGCGATTCTGGAAGGCGTCGCCAAGGCGATCGCCATCTGGCGCGAGCGGCTTTGAGGAGGCGACGATGAACATCCTGACCCTCTTCGCCCGCAACCTGTTCCACGGACCGGTGACCGATCCGTTCCCGTTCGGGCCCACCTCGACCGCCAAGCGCTTCCGCGGCCGCATCGAATTCGACGCGGCGAGCTGCGAAGGCTGCAAATTGTGCGAACGTCTGTGCCCCGCGGGCGCGATCAAGTTCCAGAAGACGCCCGAAGGGCTGTCTTTCGACTGCTGGCACGACACGTGCGTATTCTGCGGGACTTGCGAGTTCTATTGTCCTTCTGGTTCCATACGCCAGACTGACGACTGGCATCTCTCGCACGCGCAGGATGAAAAATATCAACTCGTCGAGCACGGGCTGATCCCGAACATGAAGTGTTCGGAATGCGGCGCCACCGCTCTCGACACCGCTCCCATGCAGAACGTCAAGCCGCCGCTGACCGCGGAGGAAACCGCGAAACTCCGGCCGATGTGCCCGAAGTGCCGCGCCAAGTTCATGCGCAATCGGAAGGCGAAGTCATGAACCGCTTGCCCGAAGACATCGAAACCCGCCTGAAGGCCGCCGCGCCTTCCGGCCTCGCCTTCGAAAAGGCGACCGACGCCAACGGCGTCACCGTCGCCTGGGCGGAACTGGCCAACCGCGACGAGCTGGTGCCCGTCGCCGCGGCCTTGCGCGACCTCGGCGTGCGCCTGTCGATGACGACGGCGACCCAGCCGACGGCGCCCGAGGAGGAAGAGGAAGAAGAGCCCGAGGAGGGCGCGGAAGCCGTCGAGAAGCCGGAGAAGGAGCCCAAGCTCACCTTCGGCGGCACTCTCGACGACGGCTCCTCCTACAAGCTCGCCTATCACTTCGACCTCGGCGGCGACACCCTCACGGTCTTCGCCTACGTACCCAAGGGCGGCGAGATCGACAGCCTGACGCCGCTCTTCCGCACCGCCGACTGGGGCGAGCGCGAGATGATGGAGCTCTACGACCTCCACGTCCGCAACCACCCCGATCCGCGTCGTCTGTTCATCGATCCGGCGATCGAGCCGGCGGTGTTCGAACGGCTGATCCCCTACTCGACGCTCGTCAACGCCTCTTCCACCAAGGGGCTGTGGGACAAGATCGCCGCCGCTCGCAAGGAGGCCGTGTGATGACCACGACCGAAACCCACGTCGAGGTCCCCGAGACCTACACGATCCCGGTCGGCCCGCTGCACGTCGCGCTCGAAGAGCCGATGTACTTCAAGATCGACGTCGCCGGTGAGACCGTCAACGCGGTCGACATCAACGCCGGCCACGTCCATCGCGGCATCGAGTATCTCGCCACCCACCGCTCGATCTACCAGACGGTGGTGCTGACCGAGCGCATCTGCTCGCTGTGCTCGGCGAGCCATCCCGAGAGCTTCGCCATGGCGGCCGAACAGATCGCCGGAATCGAGGTTCCGGAGCGGGCGAAGTACCTCCGCGTCATCGCCGGCGAGATCAAGCGCCTCGCCTCGAACCTGTTCAACGTGGCGATCCTCGCCCACCTGACCGGCTTCGAGACCCTGTTCATGCACGTCATGCAGGTCCGCGAGATCGCCCAGGACATCAAGGAGATCGTCTTCGGCAACCGCATGGATCTCGGCGCCATCTGCATCGGCGGCGTGCGCTACGACCTCGACGCCGAGGTGACGAGCGAGCTGACTTCGCGGCTCGACAAGATCTCGCCGCTGGTCGACGAAATCATCGACACCTACAAGACCAATGGCTCGATCCTGCGCCGCACCCGCGGCGTCGGCCTGCTGACCAAGGAACAGGCGATCGCCTGCGGCGTGGTCGGGCCGGTCGCGCGCGGCTCCGGCGTCGCCTACGACGTCCGCCTCGCCGCCCCTTACGCCGCCTATCCGAACCTCGACGTGCCGCTGCGCACCCTCGAGGACGGCGACGTGTGGTCGCGCGCCATGATCCGCCTCTACGAGGCCCGCGACGCCATCGCCATCGTGCGCGAGGCGCTCGTCAAGATGCCGACCGGCGAGACCCACATCGGCGATCGGCCCGACATCCCGCCCGGACAGGCGATCGCCAAGGTCGAGGCCCCGCGCGGCGAGCTCATCTACTACCTGAAGACCAACGACGGCTCCAATCCGGAGCGCGTGAAGTGGCGCGTCCCCACCTTCATGAACTGGGACGCCCTGCGCTTCATGCTGGCGAAGGCGAAGGTCGCCGACATCGCCATCGTCGTGAACTCGATCGATCCGTGCGTTTCCTGCACGGAACGTTGACCCGGCCCGAGGAGGCGCGTCTCACCACGCCTCCTCCACTCCAAGAGGGAAGAAGACCATGACCCATCGCATCGAAACCGAAACCTGCACCGCCTGCGGCTCTTGCGAAGACGTCTGCCCGAACAAGGCGATCACCCACAAGGGCAAGATCTTCACGATCAACCCCGCCAAGTGCAAGGACTGCGAGGGCGACTTCGACGTTCCGCAGTGCGAGGACGTCTGCCAGAGCGGCTCCTGCGTTTTGATCGCTGCCTGATCGACGGACCGCAGTTCGACGGCCGGCCGCCCGGGCCGGCCGCCGCCTTCCCTCGAGGAGGCGTGAAGACGATGGACGTCTACGAAGATCTCATCAAAGAAAGACAAGAAGGCCGGGCCTGCGCATTGGCGACCATCGTCGCCTTCAAGGGATCCATTCCTGCCGCCGAAGACGCCAAGATGCTCGTCCACGAGGACGGCTCGATCGTCGGCACCGTCGGTGGCGGCCCAGCCGAAGCCGAAGTCATCCTCGCCGCCCGCGACGTGATCGCCAAGGGTCGGCCGCAGATGATCTCGTTCGCATTGCACGAAGACCCCAAACTCGACACCGGCATGGTGTGTGGCGGCAACCTCGACGTCTACGTCGAGCCGATCATTCCGACCCCCACCATGTATCTGTTCGGCGCCGGCCACGTCGGCCTGGTCACCGAGAAGGCGGCCCGCGCCGCCGGCTGGCGGACCGTGGTCATCGACGACCGCCCCGAATTCGCCAATTCCGAGCGCTTCCCCGAGGCCCAGCGGGTGTTGTCCGACACCTTCGACGCCTCCATGGCCGCGCTCGTCCCCAATTGCCGCTCGGCGGTGTTCATCGCGACGCGTTGCCACGAACTCGATGGCAAGGTGCTGCGTTGGGCGCTCGACACCGAGGCCGGCTACATCGGCATGATCGGATCGAAACGCAAGGTCACGACCGTCCTCGCCAAGCTCCAGGGCGAAGGCTTCGGACCCGACCGCTTCGACCGCGTCCATGCACCCGTCGGATTGGACATCGGCGCCGAAACCCCGGAGGAGATCGCGGTCTCCGTCCTCGCCGAAGTGATCGCCTGGCGTCGCGGCGCCGAAGCGGTGCGTCCGATCATGCGCAACATGCGCACCCTCGCCGACCGCGTGCCGAGAAAGGAAGCCTCCTGACCCGACGCGCCGTCACGGGCGCCTTCCCGTGACCTTTTCGCGGCCGGCGGAAGTCGTCCGCGCCGAAAACGCGCGGCGGGTGATCTCCACCCGCCCGCGAAACCACTCAAAAATCCCTACGGCGTGGGCGTCGAACGCCTCACCGCAGACGGGGAGATCAAAAAATGAAGCGCATCGCCCTCAATGTTAACGGCGTCGATCGTTGGATCGTGGCGGACAAAGAATCCAGCCTCGCCGACGTTCTACGCGAACAGATGTTGCTGACCGGCTGCAAAGTTTGCTGCGAAGACGGTCAGTGCGGTTCTTGCACCGTCATCGTCGACGGCAAGCCGGTCCGCGCCTGCACCCAGCCGATGGCCAAGGTGCCGGAGAACGCCAAGATCACCACGATCGAAGGCATCGGCACGCCCGAGAGCCTGCATCCCCTGCAGATCGCCTGGATGGCGCACGGCTCGGCTCAGTGCGGCGTCTGCACCCCCGGCTTCATCATGTCGGCCAAGGTTCTGCTGGAGCAGAACAAGGCCCCGAGCCGCGAGCAGATCCGCGCCTGGTTCAACCGCAACCGCAACGTCTGCCGCTGCACCGGCTACAAGCCGCTGGTCGACGCGGTGATGGACGCCGCCGCCATGCTCCGCGGCGAGACCACCGCCGAGGCGATCCTCGCCAAGTGCGCCACCAAGCCCGACGGCTCGATGGTCGGCTCCGACTACATCCGCCCGTCGGCGGTCGCCAAGGTCACCGGCACCTGGGACTTCGGCGCCGATCTGGCGCTGCGCATGCCGGAAGGCACCCTGCGTCTGGCGCTCGTCCAGGCCAAGGTCAGCCATGCCGTGATCAAGGGCATCGACACCACCGAAGCCGAGAAGATGCCCGGCGTCGAGAAGGTCATGACCTGGAAGGACGTGAAGGGCAAGAACGCCATCACCGGCCTCATCACCTTCCCCACCAACAAGGGCGACGGCTGGGACCGTCCGATCCTGTGCAAGGAGAAGGTGTTCCAGTTCGGTGACGCGATCGCCATCGTCGCCGCCGACACCGAGGCCCACGCCAAGGCGGCGGCCGAGAAGGTCGTGGTCGACATGGACGTGCTGCCGGCCTACATGTCCGGCTTCGCGGCGCTCGCCCCCGACGCGATGGAAATCCATCCCGGCGTGCCGAACGCCTACTACGAGCAGGGCCTCGCCAAGGGCGCCGAGACCAAGCCGTTGATGGACAGCGCAGCCGCGGTCGTCGACATCACCACCTACTGCTCGCGTCAGCCCCACCTGCATCTCGAGCCGGATTGCGGCGAAGCCTACGTCGACGACGACGGCGTCCTGACGATCCTCTCCAAGTCGATCGGCGTGCATCTCCATCACGCCATGATCTGCCCCGGCCTCGGCATCGAGCCGGCCAAGCTCCGTCTGATCCAGAACCCGACCGGCGGCACCTTCGGCTACAAGTTCTCGCCGACCATGGAGGCCCTGCTCGGCGTGGCCGCGATGGCCACCGGCAAGCCGGTGTCGCTCGTCTACGACCAGTTCCAGAACATCACCTACACCGGCAAGCGCAGCCCGGTGAACTCCAACATCAAGCTGGCCTGCGACAAGGACGGCAAGCTCACCGCGATGGAGCTCGACTGGTGGCTCGACCACGGTCCGTACTCCGAGTTCGGTGATCTCGTCACCCTGCGTCAGGCGCAGTTCACCGGCGCCGGCTATCATCTCGAGAACATCCGGGGTCACGGTCGCACCGTCGCCACCAACCACGGTTGGGGTTCGGCCTTCCGCGCCTTCGGCAGCCCGCAGTCCTTCCTCGCCTCGGAAATCGCCATCGACATGCTGGCCGAGAAGATGGGCGAGGATCCCTTCGAGTTCCGTTACAAGAACCTCTACAACGAGAACTCGACCTCGCCGACCGGCCAGAAGCCGGAAGTGCACGTCCTGCCGCAGCTCTTCGACATGATTCGGCCGAAGTACTACGAGGCCAAGAAGCGCTGCGAGGACTTCAACGCCGGCCACACCGACGTCAAGCGCGGCGTCGGCCTGTCGCTCGGCATCTACGGCTGCGGCCTCGACGGCCCGGACAGCTCGGAAGCCCGCGTCGAGCGGACCCCGAACGGTTTCGTCGTCTACACCGGTTGGGAAGACCACGGCCAGGGCGCGGATCTCTCCGCCCAGACCATGGCCCACGAAACCCTGCGCGAAGCCGGCGTCAAGCCGGAGGAAATCCGCGTGATCCTGGCCGACACCTTCGGTCCGAACGCGGGACCGGCCGGCGGCAGCCGTTCGAACGTCTTCTGCGGCAACGCCATCCGCGTCTCCGCCGAGATGATGCTGAACGCGATGAAGAAGCCGGACGGCACCTTCCGGACCTACCAGGAGATGGTCGAGGAGAAGATTCCGCTCTCCTACGACGGCAAATGGGTGGCGGCGGCCTGCACCGACTGCTCGCCCGACACCGCCCAGGGCAATCCCTTCCCGATCTACATGTACGAAGTCTTCCTGCCCGAGGTCGAAGTGGACCTCGAAACCGGCAAGGCCTCGGTGGTGAAGTTCACGACGTCGGTCGACGTCGGCACGATCATCAACAAGGCCACGGTCGACGGTCAGGTCTACGGCGGTCTCGCCCAGGGCATCGGCCTCGCCCTGACCGAGGACTTCGACGATCTGGAAGTGCACACCACGCTGCGCGACTGCGGTATCCCCTATCCGAAGGACGTTCCGGACGACATGGAGATCCTGTACCTCGAGACGCCGCGTCCGCTCGGCCCCTACGGCGCCGCCGGCGTCGGCGAGGCCCCGCTCACCGCTCCGCATCCCGCCATCCTCAATGCGATCAACAACGCCGTCGGCGTCCGGGTCTTCCGTGTCCCGGCGCTTCCGGAAGTGATCAAGATGGGGCTCGAGGCGAAGGCCGGTGCGGCTGCCGCCAAGCAGGGTGAACCGGCCGAGTGACGGTCGCCCGTCGCGTCGAACCCGACGCGACTCCACGAAAAGGCTCGCGGCGACGACCGCCGCGAGCCGGAGACGCCGGATCGGGGCCTCTCCGATCCGGGGGAGGCGGACATGGACGGCGAACAGGTCAAGGCATGGGAAGCCCTCTGCATCGAGGAACAGCCGCCGGCCTGTACCGCCGCCTGTCCGCTCCACGTCGATGCGCGCGCGATGGCGGAGAAGATCGCCGCCGGTGACTTCGCCGGCGCCTTCGCCCTCTACGCGCGCGTCGTCCCCTTTCCCGCCATCCTCGCCCACGTCTGCGACCACCCGTGCGAGACCGTCTGCCGCCGCGCCGAGCGCGGCGGGGCGATCCGCATCGGCGCGCTCGAACGCGCCGTGGTCGAGGAGGCCTACGTCGCACCGAAGCGGATGGTGCAACCGACCCGCCGGCCGAAGACGGTGGCGATCGTCGGCGCCGGCCTGACCGGCCTCACCGCCGCCCACGACCTCGCCGTCAAGGGCCATCGCATCACCGTCTTCGAGGGCGACGCCCAGCCGCTCGAGCGACTGCGGCAATGGGATCCGATCGAGCTGCCGCCCTCCGCCGTCGAGGCAGATCTCGGTTCGCTCGGCGCCCTCGGCATCGAGATCCGCTGCCGCACCCGGGTGACCGGCGGCGACGGCGCGAACGGTCTCGACCGGCTGGTCGAGACCTTCGACGCGGTGTTGCTCGCCCCCGGGCGCGGCCCCACCTCCACCTTCGCCCCGACCGTCGACATCACCGACGAGGGCCGCGTCGCCATCGACTGCGGCGCCTGCACCACCAGTCATCCGAAGATCTTCGCCGCCTGCGTCCGGGTCGAGGAACGCGACCTGCCCGACGGCACCTTTCCCGACTATTCGCCGCTGCGCTCGATCCACGACGGCCGCCGCGCCGCCGGCACCGTCGATCGCTTCCTGCAGGGCGCCAGCCTCACCTCCCAGCGCGGCGACCTCGGCGGCCGCGACAGCTGCCTCTACGTCGAGGTGAACGCCCATCCGCCGGTGCCGCCGGTGTTGCCGGAGGATCCGGTGCGCGGCTACGACCACCGCGAAGCGATCGCCGAAGCCGCCCGCTGCTTCCCCTGCCACTGCCGCGAATGCGTCAAGGCCTGCGAATATCTCGCCCATTACGGCGCCTATCCGAAGCGCTACGTCCGCGAGATCTGGAACAACGACGGCATCGTCATGGGCAACCGCAAGGCCAACCGGATGATCGACGGTTGCACCTTGTGCGGGCTCTGCGAGGAGATCTGCCCGAACGACCTGTCGATGGGCGAGGTCTGTCTGGACGCCCGCCGCTCGATGGTGCGTCGTGGCAAGATGCCGCCGTCGCACCACGACTTCGCGCTGCGTGAACTCGCCTTCTACCGCTCCCCCGAGGCGACGCTCTCCCGCAACCAGCCCGGCCACGCCTCGAGCGCCGTGCTGTTCTTCCCCGGCTGCCAGCTCGCCGGCTCCGATCCCGATCGCGTCGTCGCCATCTACGACCACCTGCGCGCCCGCATCGACGGCGGCGTCGGCCTGCTCCTCGACTGCTGCGGCGCGCCGGCGCATTGGGCCGGCCGGGTCGACCTCACCGACGAGATCCGCGCCGGCTTCGCGACCGAGTGGAACCGGCTCGGCCGCCCGACCGTGGTCACCGCCTGCGCCACCTGCCTGAAGATGATCCGCGAGTTCCATCCCGACGTCCCGGCCGAATCGCTGTGGACCCGGCTCGCCGCCATCGGCCTGCCCGAGGCGCCGACGGTCGCCCGCGCGCCGCTCGCCATCCACGATCCCTGCACCGCGCGCCACGACGTCGAGACCCAACGCGCGGTCCGTGCCGTCGCCGCCGCCCGCGGCCTCGAGCTGCGCGAGCTCGACGGTGCGGAAAAGACCACCTGCTGCGGCTACGGCGGCCTCGTCGCCTATGCCGACCGCGCGATCGCCGACCGCATCGTCGAGCGCCGCATCGCCCAGAGCGACGACGACTATCTCGCCTGGTGCGCGATGTGTCGCGACACCTTCGCCCGGCATGGCAAACGCGCCGCTCATCTGCTCGACTACGTCTTTCCCGCCGCCGACGGATCGGATCCGGCGGCTCGGCCGGATCCGGGCCTGTCTCGTCGCCGCGACGCGCGGCTCGGTCTGAAGGCCCGCCTGTCGCGGGACGTGTGGGGAGAAATCGTGACCGAACCCGAACCGACCCTGGAGCCGATCGTCGCGGAGGAGGTCCGCCGCGACATCGAGCGCAAGCTGATCCTGATCGAGGACGTCGTCCGCGTCGTGGCGGAAGCCGAATCGACCGGCCGCAAGCTGCTCGATCCGGAAAGCGGGCACTTCGTCGCGACGCTGCGCCACGGCACCCAGACCTGCTGGGTCGTCTACGAGATGCGCGACGGTCGACCGTTGGTCCATCGCGCCTGGGCCCATCGCATGCAGGTGGAGGCCAAGCCGTGACCGACGCCCCGACTTCCGTTCCCGCCGCCGCCGCGACGACGCTCGTCTGCCTCGCCTGCGACGTGCCGCTCGAGATCGGTCGCGTCACCGCGTCCTATCTCGGTCAGAGTTTTCCGGTCGATCTGCCGCGCTGCCCGAGGTGCGGCTTCGTCTGGGTGTCCGAGGAGATCGCCTCGGGCAAGATGTTGAAGGTCGAACAGGCCCTGGAGGACAAGTGATGATGGCCGATCCCTCGCCCTCCCCCTCGCCCGGCCTGTTCGGCGACGGCAGCGTCTGCGGCCCCGACGGCGCGCCGCTGCGCCCCGGCGGCCTCGAGCTGACCGAGGCGCTGCTCGACCGCGCCGACTTCCCCGACGGCGCCCTGGTGGTCGACGTCGGCTGCGGCCAGGGCGCCAGCGTCGCCACGCTGTTGCGGCGCGGTCTCGTCGGCGTCGGCGTCGACTGCGCCCGCGCCACCATCGAGCGGGCTCGCGACCGCTTCTCCGATGCCGCCTTCGTGCTCGGCGAGGCCGACGCCCTGCCCTTCGCCGCGGCCGGCGTCGACGGTCTCCTCGCCGAATGCTCGCTCTCCACCATGTCCGACCGCCGCCGCGTCCTCGCCGAATGGTTCCGCGTGCTGCGGCCGGGCGGACGGCTGGCGATCTCCGACGTCTATCGTCGCGCCGGCGAGGCCGAAGCCGAGGTGTGGGTCGGCGATCTCGCCCCCTTCGCCACCTGGCGCCGCATCGCCGAGGATCTGACCGCCGTCGGCTTCCGCGTCGAATGGTTCGAGGACCGCTCCGACGTGCTCGCCGACTGGGTCGCCCGCTTCGTCTTCGCCAACGGCTCGCTCGAGGCGCTGTGGGGCGGCTCGTGCGGCCTCACCGCCGAGGCGGTCCGCGCCGCCCGACCCGGCTACTACCTCGCCGTCGCCGATCGTCCGGTGGTGCCGGCCGCCGACGTCGCGCCGGAGGAGATGAACGCATGACCTCCATCGACGACTCGTTCCGCATCGCCGAGATGCTCGCCTCCGGGCTCAAGTGCAGCCACGTCCTGATGACGCTGGCGCTCGAGGCGCGCGGCGAGACCGACCCGAAGCTCGTCCGCGCCATGTCCGGTCTCGCCCTCGGCATGGGGCAGGGCTTCGATTGCGGCACGCTGTCGGCCGGTTGCTGCGTGCTCGGCCTGCACGCCGGTCGCGCCCGCGAGGACGAAGCCGACGATCCCCGTTTCGCCGCCATGCTCGACGACTTCTCCGGCTGGTTCCACGCCATGGCCGAAGAGCGCTGGGGCGGGATCGACTGCGCCGACATCATGAAATTCGACCCCGCCCTCAAGGCCGAGCGCTGCCCGGCGCTGATCGCCGAGGTGTGGGACAAAGTCGTCGAGACGCTGCGCGAGAAGGGCCTCGACCCGAGCGCCACCAACCCCGACGCCGAGGAGACGACGTCGTGACCGCCGCGCGCCCCGAGGCGGGGACCGCGGGCATCGGCGCGATCGTTCTCGCCGCCGGCCGGTCGTCGCGGATGGGCCGGCTGAAGCCGCTTTTGCCGTTCGGACCAGACACCGTCCTCGCCCACGTCGTCGGCGAGCTGCGTGCCGCCGGCATCGACGACCCGCGCGTCGTCGTCGGCCATCACGCCGACGAGACCATGCTCGCCTGCGCCGCCCTCGGGGTCCGTCCGGTGCTCAACCCGGATTGGGATCGCGGCATGTTTTCGAGCATCCGCGCCGGCATCGCCTCGCTTCCCGTCGACCTCGCCGGCACCCTGCTGCTGCCGGTCGACGTGCCGCTGGTGCGCGCCTCGACCTTCGCCGCGATCCTCGC